>JAILHX010000039.1 GCA_024695565.1 Saccharofermentans sp.
GAAAGATACACCGGGCTTGCTCAAGAGCTCATAGATCTCGTCTCTGTGTGTAGCCTGTGAGAAGTAACCTCTCTCTTCAAGCACATCGAAAACATTCCTGTACATATATTCCTCCAACAAATTGTTATCTCTTTAATATCAGACGCCGAGCTTGATGTAGTCGATCGCAGCAAGTGCAGCAACCGCGCCGTCAGCGCAGGCCGTCGTAAGCTGTCTTACCTTCTTGACTCTCGCGTCGCCCGCTGCAAAGATTCCTTCGACATTCGTCTTGCAGTTCTCGCCCGCTTCGATATATCCGCCCGTGAGCGTTACCAGATCCTTGAAGTCCGCGGTCTTAGGCTCCTGGCCGATCGCAACGAACAGACCGTCAACATCAATGGACTTCTTGCTGCCGTCTTCCCTGTTGGCAAGCACGATGCTGCCAAGCTTCGGCTCACCTTCCAGAGACTCGATGACATAAGGCGTAACGATCTCGATGTTCTCGAGCTTCTTTGCAGCCTCGACCAGAACCTCGTCAGCTCTGAATTCGTTTCTGCGGTGTATAAGATATACCTTGGAGGCAATACCTGCAAGATATATAGCGTCTTCTACGGCAGTATTTCCGCCGCCGTTTACCGCTACGACCTTCTCTTTATAGAACGCGCCGTCACATGTTGCGCAATAGGAGATGCCTTTGCCTAAGAGTGCATCTTCCCTGTCAATGCCGAGATGACGGTTGGATGCGCCGACAGCCAATATCACTGCCTTCGCAGTGTCTGTCTTACCTGAAGCAAGTGTTACGTCAAAGCCGGAATCTGTTTTCGAGACACCGGTAACGCGGTCAAATTCCAGAGCTGCTCCCAGATTGACCGCCTGGTTATAAAGGTCATTTGCGAAGTCAAAGCCTGAGATCTTGGCAATAGCAGGATAGTTCTCTATCTCAGGTGTATTTACGATCTGGCCGCCATACATCTCGCCCTCATAGAGGACCGTGTCCATCCCCGCACGTCTTGCGTAGATTGCTGCCGAGAGTCCCGCCGGACCTGCACCAACAATAATAATGTCTGCCATAACTCAAGCCTCCTTTCCGTTAACGAGATGATCAAATCTTGCGTGTTCTTCCGGTCTCTCCCTCTGAAGAGAGATGACCTTGCCTGCCGGATTGATGAAGCAATGCTCACTCGTACCCGTGCACCTTACCTGCTCCGTCTCCTTATCGAAGACCGTGTACTTGATATCAAATCTGACTCCGGTATATCTCGTGATCTCGGCCCTGATAACGACCGTGTCACAATACTTCGCCATCGTCTTATACTTCGCGGTGAGTCCTACGACAGGGCTGATGATGCCCATCTCTTCCATTCCCTTGTAGCCCAGTCCAAGCTCCTCAAAAAGCTTCGTCCTGGCCTCCTCGAACCACCTGATATAGTTCGAATGATGAGTCACGCCCATCTGATCCGTCTCGTAATACTGCACGAGATGTTCGCAATCCGTAGTTGCCGCCATCCTTTTGAAAAGCCTCCGCTTAAATAGATTATTTTATTTTATTTTATTTAGAGAAGGGTGAACTGTCAAATAAATGCCTATGTTTCCGTACGCCTGTCTGCGCGCGAAAACATCATGGCCGGGTGTATTAAATTTGTTGGCCTAAGCGGCCTCGAAAAGACCAACAAAATCAACACACTCCGATTTATATGCAGAACCTTCGAAAACATATATAATGTCTCCTATGGATACCGGACTCTTCATCTTGATCACAGACATCATCGGCACTGTAGCTTTTGCGGTGTCCGGCGCGATGGCAGGTATCCGCAAGAAGATGGACATCTTCGGCGTCAACATTCTGGCGCTCCTGACGGCCACGGGCGGAGGCATCATCAGGGACCTCATCACGGGCTACACCCCTCCGATGGCTTTCAAGAACCCTTTATTCGTAATCATCGCGGCCGTCACGGCAAACATCACTTTCATATTCGTCTGGTGGCAGCACAAGAAGAAGCGCGAGGTCTCCGACAAGACACGCGCCATCTATGAAAAGGTATTCTTCTGGTTCGATACGATCGGTCTGGCTGCATTTACGGCCGACGGTGTCCACACCGGTCTTCTCGGAGCACACGCGGACAACGCATTCCTCGTTATCTTCTTGGGCGTCGTTACGGGCGTCGGCGGCGGAGTCTTAAGAGACGTTCTCTCGCTCGAGATGCCCTATATTTTCGTAAAACACATATATGCATGCGCATCGATAGTCGGAGCCGCAATCGTATACGTCGGTTACACGCTGACCGGTTCTGCCGAGATCGCGATGCTCGCAGGGTTCTTCTTTGTCTGCGCCATCAGATTCTGCGCGGCACACTACGGCTGGAATCTGCCGAAGGCGTATAAGTAATTTCCGCTTCGGTCATTGTCTTCATTTGTGAGAGTGTTCGCAATCAGTTCGAATCGGGCACAGCCTTGATGGCAGCGAGAAGCTCAGAAAACTCTTCGAATGCCGGGATGTCCGGGTTGTCGGCGATGATCTTCGGGGTGCTCTTAAATAGGAATCCTGCCTTAGATGCTTTGATCATGGCAAGGTCGTTATATGAGTCGCCGGATGCGATCGTGTCGAAGCCGATGGACTGAAGCGCGCGGACGGTAGACAGCTTGGAGTCTGCGATCCTCATCTTGAAGTCTTCGATCATGCCGTCCTCACCTACGATGAGAGAGTTGCAGAAGAGTGCGGGATATCCGAGCTTTGCCATGAGAGGCATTGCGAACTGTGTGAAGGTATCGCTGATGATAATGACCTGCATGTCCTTGCGGAGCTCATCCAAAAACTCGCGGGCGCCGGGGAGCGGATCGATAGATGCGATAACGTCCTGGATCTCCTTAAGGCCCAGACCGTGCTCTCTTAAGATGCCGAGTCTCCAGTGCATGAGCTTATCGTAATCGGGCTCGTCTCTGGTCGTGCGTGTGAGTTCCGGGATGCCGGTCTTTTTTGAGAACTCGATCCAGATCTCGGGTACCAGGACGCCTTCCATATCAAGACAAACAATGTTCATAAGCAATTCCTCCGTTAGATCCTAGCGTATATAAATGAACCGGAATCATAGCCTAAACCATACATTCCGAAGATCAAAGTTGCAACTACGAGTACCATAAATGCTGCCCAGAGCAGGACGATGCCCTTGCTTCTTAAGAAGGTGATGACAGACTTGGGCTGGTCGTCTTCACCGGGAACGTACTTATATGCGTCGACAACGGCAAGGAGCACGATGCCGGCGATCAGAACGATGAGGTTCTTAAGATCCATTCCCGAAGACGAGAAGTTCGCCCAGCTGAGTGCGGCGCCGCCCCTGCGGAAGATCGCTGCGTACATGTCGATTGCGTCCATGACGGATGCGGATCTGAAGAACACGAAGCCCGTGAGCATCAATATAAATGTGCGGACGGACTGGAAGATCCTGAAGTAGAGTTTGTCCGCTCCGATCTTCGGGCGGATCTTCTTGAACGCGGGCTCGAAAACCATTCCCAGCACGATATAGATAAAGTGCAGGATGCCTGAGCCGATAACGTAATTCCAGAGGCCGCCGTGCCAGTAACCGACTGCGAACCAGAGGATGAGAAGGGCGATGTATGTCGGAACCTTTTTGCCGTTCTTCTTGCCGAACTTGGCCTTCGACCAGTCGCCGAGTTTGATCATCGGTTCACTCTTTAAGATAGGATACATGAGGTAATCGCGAAGCCAGCCGCCCAGCGTGATGTGCCATCTTCTCCAGTATTCCTTGACGGTCTTCGAGAAGAACGGGCAGTTGAAGTTCTCCGGCAGTTCGATGCCGAACATGTGGGAGACGCCGATGACGACTTCCATGCAGCCTGAGAAATCGCAGTATAACTGGATCGCGAAAAACAGCACTCCGATCGGAACATACCATCCGGTAAATGTCTGATGGTCGCCGAAGATCTGGTTGACGGTCATGGCAGCGCGGTCTGCAATCACGAGCTTTTTGAAAAAGCCCCATGCGACTCTTACTGCGCCGTCAGCGATGCGGGACAATGAGAACTTGACGTCCTTTGCTTTCTCGAATTCCGCGGAGAGCGAAGCATATGTGTTCATAGGTCCCGACATGAGCTGCGGGAAATATGTTGAGAACAGCAATACCTTGAAGAAGTTCTTCTCGGGAGCGATCTTCTCCCATCTGCAGTCAAGGATATATCCCGTCGTCTGCAGAACGTAGAACGACATTCCGACGGGGACTGCGTAGAGGAAGAAAGTGTTTGTCGTTTCCGTAGCGCCGAAGAGAAGATTGAGCCTCTCGGCAGCAAGACCCAGTACGTTATAGTACTTTATGCAGCACAAAAGCGCGATGTTGATGACGACCGTTACTACGGTTGCGATGTTGCGCAGAGCATTGCTTTTCGAGGGGCCGGCAAGAAGACCTCCGACATAACAGAGGACTCCCGACACGAGGACGAAGAGCAGTGTGTAAAAACCTAAAAATCCTGCGAATGCGAGGCTCGCCAAAAGTACGACCCAGATCCTGAAGGTCTTCGGGACGATGTAGTAGAGCAGCAGGGCTGCAGCGACGAATACCAGGAAAAGCGAGGATACCAGCGACATTCAGTAACCTTTAGCCGAGGTGGGCGATGATCTTGTCTACCATCTCGCCGACATTCTTAAGTCCTGTTGTCTCACCCATCGTGAACTTGATGCCAAAGCATCTCTCGACTGCAACGATGAGGTTGATGTGCTCCAATGAATCCCAGCCGTCGACGTCGGATGCAACAGTAGCATCGTTGACAGTGATGTCCTCGTCGTCGAAGACGTCCTGGAATACTTCATTGAGCTTGCCGTAAATCTCTTCTCTTGTCATATCTAATCTCCTTCACAAACAAGGCTGCTTTAATCAGTTGACCTTGATGGCTACATTGCCGCTCTTGTGGGGTTTGCTCAGATCGAGCAGCCACTCGCTCGTGCCGTCCTTGGTCTCGTGGATCTTCTCGAAGCCCTGGAGCGCGTAAAAATCCCTGACCATTTTATTCTTTGCCGTCGGATAATAGTAGCCTTTTATCATTGTGATATTTTTTGATTTTGCCTGGGCGATCAGCTCGTCCATCATTGCAAATTCCATACCGCGCTTTAAGACTCTGCAGCTCATGAGCCACAGGTCGATGTGGAAGAACTTGTCCTTGCCGTAATCTTCCTCGTGTCCGAAAGTAACCGCTACGACACCGTTGTCGCCGAACTTGTCTTCGAGCCTGCCGTAGAGCGTGATGTACTTGGGATCTGCCGCGTACTTCTCGATCTCAGCCTGTGAGCATCTCATGGTCGTAAGGTTAAACTGGTTGCTCTTGTTGGTGAGCTCAGCGATCCTTGCCATGTAAACAGGCGCGAAGGGCTTGATCTCAGCGGTCATCTCGAGTGATCTTAAGTACTCATCGTAGTTGTCGAAAGAAGCTGACGCCTTGGCGCGTTCCATGTTCGCCTTATACATTCCGCCGCGCTTGATGTCCTCTTCGGAGATTCCCGTGACCTCGAAGAATCCGTTCGAATCGAGCACGTCGATGTATGTCTCGGGAGCGCCGACTTCAGGAACCGAGATCCCCGGGATCTGGTTCTCAACGAGGGCCCTCTCGACCGGATTATCGTCGACAAATACGAAGCTGTCGGCGCCGATGTTGATCTCCTTTGCGGTGTTCGCGATGTTGATGTCCTTGTTATCCCAGTTGGCCTTGATGATGAGGAAGTCGTCCTGCTTCAACGTGGAATCGGGGCGCGCGAGGCCTGCCAATGCATTCTCCTCGTCGTTTTTGGATGCAACGGTAAGGAGGATCCCCAGATCCTTATGCGCCTTTATGTACTGCTGGAACTCCGTGTAGAGCTCGGACTCAGCGTCCTCGTGGCCGATCTTGATGTTCTCCGGACCGTCGTCGCCTACGATGCCGCCCCACAAAGTGTTATCCATGTCGAGTGCGAACGCCTTCTTGTTCCTGCCGTAGACCGCCTTGATGATGCGCGCCAAGTTGAACGCAAAATCAGGGATGGCGGAAACGCTCAAAGCATACTTATATCTGTACCAGTCCCCCGGATCTGCCCACTTCTTGATGCCGTAGACAGCCGAGATGTAGTTGATGTCGTTGATGAAAAAGTTCTTATGGGTTTGGGCATATCTGCAGAACCTGTCATTCAATCTGTTGATGAAGTTCAGTCTGCCGTGAATGTTCGTAAAATCGCTGTTGCCGAGGAGCCTGTAATAGGGCTGCTCGAAGTTATTCTGGATGACTGTGCACTTATAGCGTTCAGCAAGAGAACTCCAGACCTGCTCGAATCTGCCCATGGTCTCTTCGAGAAGTGCGTCAATTCTCTCGGGCGAATCGGTTACTTCAGGGAACTTTGCGATATTTCTTGTTGTCGTGTGCACGAAAACCAGGTCCGGAGCAAATTCGTCCAATTCGGGATTGCCGAACACCGCATCCTCAAAATACTTGTTGTACTCTGATTCGAAGAACTCCGGTCTTATGCCGTAGTTAAGCAGGAAGAGCTCTAAGATGAGCTTGATGTCGCTTGTAGTGGAGCCGCCCAAGATGGCGATCTTCTTGTAGATGTACTGAACTCCTTCTCTTGCCAAAAGCTCTCTTCTTATCGCCTTTTTCTTGCGCAGGATAAAGTCGGAATCGTAAGGATATTCAAGTTGTTTCATCAAAAAGCCTCCGCGGTGACCAAAATCTGACACCATATAATAACATTTTTACGCCTTTAAGACCTTATTAAAACAATAAGTTTGTATAATGTGCAGTCCGCCATTCCGATTTATGCGTGTTATAACTTGTAGCGGTGGCAATTTCGGACAGCAATAAGCTATTTAACGGAGCATATTTTGGACAATCTTCATTTTTTACTTGATATAGCGTTGATACTCCTTACCGCGAAGGTATTCGGTATCATCGCACGAAAACTCCACGCACCTGAGGTCGTCGGAGAGATCATCGCAGGTCTTTTGATCGGACCTGCCGTTTTAGGTCTTGTAAAACAGTCTGACTTCATCAGCCAGATGGCCGAGATCGGCGTAATAATGCTGATGTTTGAAGCAGGCCTTTCGACAGACATGAAGAAGCTCAAGCAGACCGGTCTCAAGGCGACTGCTATCGCCTTCGCAGGTGTTTTCGCGCCCCTGGTATTGGGCGCACTGCTCTTCATGAGCTTCTACGGCTTCGGCTGGATCGACTCCGAGAACTTTATCAAGGGTCTGTTCATCGGAACCCTCATGGCTGCAACATCCGTCAGCATCACGGTTGCCGCACTTAAGGAGCTCGGCAAGCTCAGCAGCACGGTCGGCACGACGATCGTAAGCGCTGCCATCATCGACGACGTCATCGTAATCGTCGTCCTCACATTCGTATTAAGCGCCAGGGGCTCAGGATCATCCGTATGGATCACGATGCTCAAGGCTCTCCTCTTCTTCGCGATCGCGATCATCTCAGGCTTTATAGTCTACAAGATCTTCAAGTGGCTCGATGCCAGATACGAGCACACCCGAAGGATCCCGATCGCAGCGCTCGTTTACTGCATCATCATGGCATATGTCGCTGAGAGATTCTTCGGGATCGCCGACATCACAGGCGCATATGTTGCGGGCGTAGTCCTCTGCAACCTCCACGACGTCAAGTACGTTGAGCGTAAGGTGGACGTCAGCTCCTACATGGTTTTCGCGCCCATATTCTTCGCAGGCATAGGACTCAAGGTCTCATTCGAGAGCATGAATCCGACACTGCTCCTGTTCTCACTGGCATTCGTCGCCGTCGCCCTGCTGTCGAAGATCATCGGCTGCGGCTCGGCATCAAAACTCTGCAGATTCAAGTGGAATGATTCACTGAAGATCGGCATCGGCATGATGACCCGCGGCGAGGTCGCGCTCATCACCGCACAGAAAGGACTTAACGCGGGCCTCATCACCTCCGACTATTTCACGGCGGTCATCCTCATGATCCTCGTAAGCTCGATCCTCGCGCCGGTCCTGCTGAAGATCCTCTACAAATCCAAGTCAACATAAAAGATATCGAAGGCTCATATGCTAATATAATCACTGTGGAAAAAGACATAATGGACAGCAAGGCACTGGTGCCGATAGTAATTCCCTCCTATGAGCCTGACGACAGGCTTATAGCGCTGCTCAGCGATCTGGACGGCAAGGGAATGGGGCCTGTCATTATCGTCAACGACGGTTCATCCGAAGAATACGATCCGATCTTTGCCAAGGCCGAACCCATCATCGCAAGACTCGGCGGCAAGTTGATCTCATACCGTCCCAACCGCGGTAAGGGCCGCGCGCTCAAGACCGCCTTCGAATACATCGCAGAGAACATGCCCGAAGCAGTCGGCTGCGTCACCGCAGATTCCGACGGCCAGCACACTCCCGACTGCATTGCTTCCATCATCGATAAGCTCGTCGATAACCCCTTAAGTCTGATCCTCGGCGTCCGCGTCTTCAACAAGAAGGACATCCCGTGGAAGAGCTGGTTCGGCAACACCGTGACCATCAAGGTTTTCTCCTACGTTGCCGGCATGCACGTCAGCGACACCCAGTCAGGACTCCGCGGCATCCCCTTCAAGTTCATGAAGGAACTGATAGACATCAAGGGCGAGAGATTCGAATTCGAGACACAGATGCTGTTGGAATGCGCGGGCCGCTATGACCTCATAGAGATCCCGATCAAGACAATCTACGAATCCAAAGAGAACCACCAGACGCACTTCCGCCCCGTCGTCGACTCGATGAGGATCTACAAGATCTTAGGCAGGAAGTTCATCAAATTCGTCTTCGCATCGCTGTCGTCATTTGTCATCGACATCCTGCTGTTCCACCTGTTCGTATTCCTGTTCAAGGATTCGTTCCCGTTGATCTACGTCACCGTCGCAACAGTCGGCGCACGCGTGATCTCCGCCGTCTATAACTATCTCATCAACTACAAATTCGTGTTCAAGAGCCGCGCCTCCAAGGCGACGTCTCTTAGTAAATATGCACTGCTCGCCATCATCCAGATGTGCCTGTCAGCCGGCATCGTAAGCGCGATCGTCTTCATCTTCCCGGGCTGCCGGGAAACACTCGTAAAAGCGATCGTCGACACGCTGCTATTCCTGCTGAGCTACGCTATCCAGCAACGCTTCGTATTCAGCAGCAAATCGAAAACCTAAACCGGAAGGAGCCCGCCCCTTGTTAAAATTTATCGCAATCGCAATCTTCCTGATCATGTACGTGCTTATGATCGTGCTCCCCAAGCGCCGCGCGATCGTCGCCCTCTCGGCCGCCGCCATCATGGTCGCCGCACAGATCCTGCCCATAAGCAAGATCCTTCCCGCAATTGACTGGAACGTCCTCATGATGATCTTCGGCACGATGGTCATCGTCGACTACTTCATCGAATCCAAGATGCCCAACAAGATTGCCGAAGCTCTCTTAAGGGCCTCGAAAAACGTCCTCTGGGTAACGATCTTCATGTCGCTCTTCTCAGGCATCATCTCAGCATTCATCGACAACGTCGCAACCGTTCTCATGGTCGCCCCCGTCGGCCTTGCGATCTGCAAAAAACTTAAGATCAACCCCGTTCCGATGATCATCTGCATCGCGGTATCATCGAACCTCCAGGGCGCCGCCACCCTCGTCGGCGACACCACCTCGATCATGCTCGCAGCCGCTGACCACATGAACTTCAACGACTTCTTCTACATGAACGGCAAGCCCGGCATGTTCTTCGCCGTCGAACTCGGTGCACTCTTCACGATCCCCATCATGATGATCATATTCCGCAAGAACAAAGAGCCTGTCGACAGCAAAGAGCACACCGCCGTCACCGACTACGTCCCGACCATCACGATGCTCGGTCACGTCGTCCTTCTCATCATTGCATCATTCATTCCCAACACGCACCCCTGGACCAACGGTATCATCTGCATGGTCTGCGGCATCATTACCATCATCTGGGAACTCATCAAGCAGAAGTCCACAAAGGGCATGTTCCACTCCCTCAAGGCAATGGACTACGACACGATGCTCCTTCTTACCGGTCTGTTTGTGGTAATCGCATCCATCCGTGAAGTCGGCATCATCGACGACCTCGCAGGCTTCATCGCAAGCTTCGGCGGCTCGAACAAGTTAGTACTCTTCTCCATCATCGTCTGGGGTTCAGTCGTCATCTCCGCATTCATCGATAACATTCCATACGTCGCCACGATGCTCCCGCTGCTCGCCGGCGTCGCTACCGCAATGAACGTCGAACCGCACTTCTTATACTTCGGACTCCTGGTCGGCGCCACCCTGGGCGGCAACCTGACCCCCATCGGCGCCTCAGCAAACATCGCAGGTGTCGGCATGCTCCGCAAGGAAGGCCACGAAGTCAGCTTCGGCGACTTCATGAAGATCGGCGTTCCCTTCACGCTAACCGCCGTCATCACAGGCTATCTGTTCGTCTGGCTCGTCTGGGCACCTGCGTAAGGTCCCGGATACCTGCACACGTCTTCAGGAACGGGCAAAGACCTGACGTAATCGAGATCATAAGCCTTGCTCGGCTGTCGGACCATCCTGACGGATCCATTTTCTTCAACGAAGCACTCATCGAAAGTCAGTACCGATCTGTCAGGCTTTATTGGTTTCGGCAGCGGCTCATACACTTCCAGTTGTTTGTATCCCTTGAGCACTTCATAGGCATCAAAATTCAATGGCGTATCAGGCTCGACAAAACAGATCCTTAGCTTTTTGCCCATCGCCTCAGCCATCCGCTCAAGCGACCTGACTGTCATGTTGGATTGCCCGCTTTCAAAACGGCTTATGTGAACTTGCGAAAATCCTGACTTTTCAGCCAGTTCTTCCTGTGTAAAACCAGACCTTTCTCTGGCACTCCTCAATAAGAAAGCAATTTCAAAATAGCCCATAGCAATTCTCCTCCCTCATTAAAATATTCCGTATTTTTCTGAGCCGAAAATTGTATGTTTCAAATGCTGATTTATATATCATATATGGTATGAAAATTATACTTTGGTAAACACTGATTTTTGAACCGGTTTGCCGTCCTTCTGAACATAAAAAACGCCGTTTACATACCAAGTTGGCCTATTAATCAAACCAATGCCGGGCAGTAGCACCTGAAGGCTTCGCCGTCAATGGACGTAAACTTGCCTTCGGCACCATTGACCGCAAAGCCTTTACAGGTGCTTATGAAGTATCTAAGAGGCCGGATGCCCGGCCTCGCATCTTAAGATACCGGTCTTTAAGACTATCGATACCATTCGCGAGCCTGCCTAAAACAAAAAAGCTGCCTCCGAAGAGACAGCCTGGTTAAGGTTCAATTGTGATTTTTTATCAGCCTTCTTCGCCGTAGAATGCTTCGTATGCGGCTTCTGCCAATGTGCCTGAAGCGTTGGCGATTACGGTGCTGTCGGGAGCCAAGAGTCTGTAGCTTCTCTCACCCAGAGAGCCGATCGGCATCTGGCCGTCGATTCCAAGAAGGATGTTGTAGAAACAGTCGGTAAGGACCGAATCGAAGACTTCTCTCAAGAGCTCATCACTGGCACCTGCTGCCTTAAGCTTTGCGATCTGCTCACCTGCAAGATTATCGGAGCTGCCAAGATAATTCTCGAGCATTGCATCCTTTTCTTCTCTTGCTGCCTTGGCAAATAATAATGCGTCCATGATCGGTACCCTCCACCTTCATAGATTTTCCTTATTTTATCAGGAATCAGCGCCTCTCGGCAAGTTCAGGGTCTTTTATTTATATTAGGATTCTTGACAAAAAACTAAATGAGCTCGGATCTTATTTTCGCGAGACCAGCAACTCACAGCAAAACAGCGCGCATTTTATTTTCGAGAACCCACAAAAAAGAGCGCGCGGTTCATCCCCTGCGCGCCCCCTTAAATTCAACTCAATTTCAAATGTCCCGCTCCAGAACAAACAAGGCATCGTCAAAGATCATGAATCCGGCCTGATCGAAGAAGCTGAGCGGATATTCATAATCACCCGCCACGGGCTCGTAGTTGGCAACGATCACCAAAGTTGCGGATTCAACATAGTAATTTATCATCGATGCATAGTACTCGACGCCGACCTCTTCTTCATCCCAGTAATAAGTGTAGGAGTAGTAATAGTCATCGGCATCAGAATCGTATTCGAGCGAACTGTCACGCTTGAATGCCCACAGATAGGAGGACAGATCGAGCATATATACGGAGGTCTCAACGCTGTACAAAGACTCTTCGCCGTGCTCATATGTGATGATAAGTTCATCGGCAGTAGTCCAGACCATAAAGCATCCGCCACCTGCTGCAGTGTAGATGATGTCAGGGATCTGGACCGTCAGCTGGACTTCGCCGGCATACTCGTTGTAGGAATAAATGTTGAGCGTTCCGTAATCACAGAATTCGCCGTTCTCAGTCGTGACCGTGAGGAGCTCCGGAATGCCGTTGCCGTCTATATCGAAGATGCAGCAGCTGCCATCGCCGAATGTGTCTTCCGTAGCACGGAGCGCGTCTTCGTTCATGTAGAGAAGATCGATATAACCTTCGATCGCTCTGTCATAGCTGTCTGCAAAAGCGGTGCCGGAAGGTTCCGGTTCTGTGTCGGTCGGATCGGTATCATATGTAGGCTCCGTGGGGTCAATAACCCAGATGAGGGGCGCGTTATATGTGTACTCAAAGACGTCATCGAGCTTTGAGAGCTTCGTGATCACCCACTTGCCGTCTTCAAGTTCCAAGCTGACCTTGCCTTCGACGTTTACGGTCTTGCGGTTGCTCTTAAGTTCCTCCAAAACCTCGTCGTAATTGTCATGTTCCTCGTTGTAGATCTTCTCCCAGGCGACCAGCTCGTAATCGACAACGACTGTTGCCTTCTTGCCATCCGTCTCGATCGCATCAGGATCATATTCGGCATCTATAGTTGAAGCAATGTATGCTTCGTAATCGTAGAGATTCTGGCCTATGGTGGCGTAGTCGAGCTGCTCTTTGAGCTGGAGGAAGTTCTTATCGTCATCTTCCCAGTTCGTCAGTTCCAGGATCGCTCCGGCGTCAAGATCCTTGAGTGCTTCGATGTATGAATCCATGACGGCACTGATCTGCTCTTTGGACTTTTTCGAATTGTCACATCCGGCAAAACCTGCAGCCATTGCAATGCATAGTACTGCCGCAATTATCCGCTTACACTTATACTGCATCTTCCCCTCCGAAGAAATAAATCACCCGTACGTAGTAATATACACCCGAATGTTTATCCTACCAAATCTTTGTAGTCTTCGACAATGACATCGTAAGCGTGGAAACCGAGATCAGGAAGATCACGGAGCGGGTACTCGACTTCCATCTCGCCCGGCAGATAATCGTAGCCGATCACAACGATGCCTAACTCAACGAAGTACTCAACATTGCTCATATACTCGTCTTCATCGATTTCGACATATTCGCCGTCTAAGACATAGTAATACTCATAAGAGTAGTTTTCGGTATCAGTGTCAGGATCGTATTCATAGTAAACGTCACGCCTGTAAGTAAGCTGGAGCTCCATCTCCGCAAGATCATAGACATATGTATCGACCTGCCTGTGTGCCTCTTCACCGTGATAGCAGGTGATGGTGATCAGGCCGTAGCAGACGGCGATGATAAAGCTGCCGCCCTCTGCCATGTAGCAGATCTCAGGGATCGTGATGACTTCATAGGCAGTGTAATTGACATAGTCATAGGTATAGATATGGAGCGATGCCGTGCTGTAGTCGTCAGAAGGATCGTCCGCGCTGACGAAGATCAGGTCTAAAATGCCGTCGGCATTCATGTCGTAGAGATTTACGAAGTCCTTGTTATATATCTCTTCTGCCTTTTTGATCTCAGTCTCATGTTCAGCTAAAACCTCGAGATAGACCACTACGGAATCCATGTAAACCTGTGTCCAATAGTCCGTTGAGGGATCAGTCGTCGGGTCGGTCTCGATCGGATCGTCGATTATCGGTTCCGGGTCTCCCATTATAGGAGCTTCATCAACGAAATCGAGCACATCATTAAGCTTGGTGATCTTAGAGATCTTCCACTCGCCGTCCTCCAGCTCAAATGAGAGTTTGCCCTCGACGGAAATGGTTTTCTTCATGCTCTTAAGATCGTCAAGCGCATCATCTAAATCGACGTAGATGTTGCTGTAGACAGTCTCCCAGTCAACGAGCTCATATTCGATCTTAAGCGTGGCTTTATTGTCCTTGAAATCTATATCTTCACTCTCATAGTTGATCTCGATGGTGGAAGCTATGTATTCTACACAGTCGATAAAACCGGAACCATAAATGTCCTCATAGGAATCGAGATCAAAAAGCTCTTCGATAGCTTCGTAGTCTTTGCTGTCATCTTCCCAATTGGCGAGCTCGAGCAGTCCTTCGCCGTCCAGATCGTTCAGCGCTTCGGTATAAGATTCCATCAGCTCTTCGATCTGCTCGGTATTCTTCTCATTAGATGGTTTGCATCCGGTGACACCCGCAGCACCTGCGGTCATGGCAGCGCATAGTATTGCCGCAATAACTTTCTTAAACTTCATTCCGATCCCCCCATATAATTCAGGCCGGCCAAGTATCACCCAGCCGGCCATTCTGCTTCTTACTCGTGTTCGTTAAGTCTTGCGATGATGTCAGGCAGTGCCGCATCAACTTTGTCATTCTCGAGCTGGCAGGTGCCCGCATTGGTATGTCCGCCGCCGCCGTATGCGAGGCAGAGCTCACCGATGTCGCAGGTGCCGTTCTTATTGACAATCGACTTGCCGATCATGACTGCCGTGTTCTGCTTCTTAAAGCCCCACGCAACGTGAACGCTCATCTCAACCTCAGGCCACATCGCATAGATCATGAATCTGTTGCCTGCATAGATCGTCTCGAGAGGTCTTAAGTCGAGCACTGCAACCTTGTCATGGATCTTGACGTTCTCTTTGAGTTGCTGCTTGAAGAGTTCCTGCTGCTCAAAATAAAGGTCAGTACGCTCCTTAACGTCGGGAAGCTCCAATACTTCCTTGATCGTGTGGTTCGTGCAGTAATCGATTAATTCCATCATGAGCTGGTAGTTGGAGATCCTGAAATCGTGGAATCTTCCAAGTCCCGTTCTCGCGTCCATGACAAAGTTCATAAGTACCCAGTCTGTAGGATTGAGGATCTCGTCCACCGTGAAGTCAGCTGAGTCGCCCTTATCGACTGCGACCATGATCTCTTCGGTAACGGTCTTGAACGTATCAGCACCGCCGTAATAGTTGTAAACGACTCTTGCAGCGGACTTCTCGCAGATGCAGATATACTTGTCGCCGAAATCCTCGTGGTCAGTCCTGATGAGCTCGCTCTCGTGGTGGTCGAATGCGAGCCCGACTCTCGGGTCGAAAGGAAGGTTCGTCGTGATGTCATTCTCGGTGATATCAATCTTGCCGTCCTGAACATCCTTAGGGTGAACAAACTTGATCTCATCGATCATGTCCAGCTCTTTGAGCAGCATAGCGCAAACGAGTCCGTCAAAATCGCTTCTCGTAATGAGTCTCTTCTTTTCCATCGTGCAAATCCTCCCTGTCTTTCTTTGCGCCCGAAAACCATATTTCCTGGCAATCTTTATAAACAAAATTTTACAAAATCCGCGCGCAAAATTCAACGAGTCAGGGGCCTTCCACGCCCTCGAAAAACCCAATGTTTACAGTATTTTTACCTTGACGTGCCTCATAAGGCTCGGTATTGTAGAGACATAATAAGGTAAAGATTTTCGAGAGAATAAAGGATAAGGGACATATGAAGATAACCGGAAAACAGGTACTCACAGTATTAACGGTCATGGCGCTGATACCCGTCATGTGCGCATGCTCGCTCGGCAAGAAGAAGGCCGTCATCGAAGCGGCGTATTCATTCGGCGAAGCTCTCAAGGACGGCGAAGCCGGTAAGATCTTAGGCATGACCGACGGACTCGACAGAGAGTTCAAGAAGTCGTTCAAGGACCTCATGAACCCCGACAACTACACTGAGGAAGAACTCGTCTATGCTGACCACATGATGCGCTCCATCAAAGTCGTGATCGATGAAGAATCCGTCGTTGTCGACAAAGAGACCGCCAAAATCGACATGGAGTTTAAGGTCGCCGACTATGAATCGCTTCAGGGCGGCGACTATAGCGACATCGACGCAGTGGCATCTGCCGTCGATTCCGCGTCAGAACGCACCATCAAAGTCACTGCAGAACTCGCCCTGATCGAGAAAGAATGGTACATCACCAACTTCAGCGATCCCGGATTCCAGGACCTCTATTCGTTCCTCGGCAATATGCCCGTCATCGGAAGAGGAGCCCTGCTCGAGACCGCCGAGACTGTCGCACTGGCAGTCGTTCTCGACAACGAGACTATGCTCTACGACATCTGCGCATCTGTCAGTGATTCAGACACGATCGATCTGCCCTCGTATCTCAGCAAGCTCTTCAGCAACGAGAATTTCACCGACGAAGCCGGCAAGTTCTTCTACTCTGCGGTAGTAGACTCCATGACTTACATGATCGACGAATCGACCCTGCAGATCGACAGCCAGAAAGGCTCAGTCGTGATCATTATCGACATGGCAGACTACGAGCAGCTCGCCGGAATAACTTTCGATGACACGTCAGACATTCGACCGGCCGTCGAGGCTCTTCCCGTCAAGACATATGAATTCACATGCGAATTCATCCGCGTCGGCACCGACTGGTTCGTAATAAACCTCGACTCCGAAGAGTTTGCCGAGTTTCTCAAGTACAAGAACTTCAGCATCTCGATGAACAGCATCGACGGCACATACTCATCAACTCTCGACATCACCGACAAGTTCATCGCATATGTCGAATCCGAATACGGTATCGCCATGCCCTCCGACCTCGAAGGCAGGATCTACATCACTTCGACCCTCGTTCTGTCGAACGGTTCATACGAAGTCACCATTGACCGCGACGCCTTCGTTGCCAACATCAAGACCTTTGTCGAGAACAACATCGACAAGATCTTAATGAACACGCTCGGCACCACTTCATCCTACAGTCTCGATCTCATGGCAAAGGTGGCAGGCTACGACGATTACGCCGACATGCGCCAGTCGATCCTCGATGATGTCATCACCAACGTTGAGTCGATCAACACCTCGGGTCTCGACAGTTCCGGCACATTCAAGTTCAAGGGTTCCGAGATCACGCTCACGTCCTCGACCGGCGACATCATGAACGGCACCATCGACAGCTTCGGCGCCATCACGATCACCTCGCCCGTCAACGACCCCGACGCCAAGAAGCTTTTAGGTTCCGATACGGTCACGATGACGTTTAAGAAGGCGTAAGGGAACCCCGGGAACAGACAGTCAGATATGCAAAAAGGCTGCTCGTGAGGGAGCAGCCTTCTTTTCGATATCTTAAAAACTTACTTAACGGAAATTATCTTCCCGGACTTATCACTTCTTAATGAGCAGTGACTCGCCTGTCATCTCCTTAGGCTGGGGAAGACCCATGATCTCCAGCAGCGTGGGAGCGATGTCGCAGAGGCGGCCGCCCTCGCGGAGTGTGTACTCGGGATCGTAGTTATAGAGGATGAACGGAACGGGATTTGTCGTGTGTGCAGTGTGAGGCTGCATCGTCTCGAGGTTCATCATCTGCTCTGCGTTGCCGTGGTCTGCACAGATGAAGAGAACGCCGTTCATCTTCTTGACTGCCTCGACTGCGCCGCCGACGCAGGCGTCAACTCTCTCGACTGCCTTGATGGCTGCTTCGAGAACACCTGTGTGACCGACCATGTCAGGGTTAGCGAAGTTGATGATGACGACGTCATACTTGTCGGAGCAGATAGCCGCATCGAGCTTCTCGGATACCTCCGGAGCGCTCATCTCAGGCTTCAGGTCATAAGTCGCGACTGCAGGTGAAGGAACGAGTGTACGGTCCTCATCCTTGTTGGGCTCTTCGATACCGCCGTTGAAGAAGAATGTAACGTGAGCATACTTCTCTGTCTCGGCGATACGGAGCTGCTTGAGTCCGTTTGCTGCGAGATACTCGCCAAGCGTATTCTTGATCTCTTCCTTCTTGAAAGCGACGAACTTGTTGGGGATGGTCTCGTCATAGTCCTTGAAGCAGACATATGTGAGAGGCATGAAGCCGTTAGCGCGCTTGAGGTGCTTGATGCACTTTGTATCGGATGCATCACCTTCTGCCGCTGCGATATCTTCGTCCTTGAAGCAGAAAGCCTTTGTGATCTCTCTTGCTCTGTCGGGACGGAAGTTGAAGAAGATGACCGAGTCATCGGGCTTAACAACGGAGAGGGGCTTGCCTGCTTCGTCTGTGATGACGGTAGGAAGAACGAACTCATCCGTTACGCCGCCGTCATAGGATTCCTGCATTGCCTTGACGGGATCTGTTGCCTTAACGCCTTCACCCAGAACGAGTGAATCGTATGCGAGCTGGATCCTGTCCCAGTTGCTGTCTCTGTCCATCGCATAGTAACGGCCGGACATCGATGCTACCTTACCAACGCCGATCTCTTCTGCCTTGTCTACGAGAGCCTGGAGATAATCCTTACCGGATGCCGGAGGTGTATCACGACCGTCGAAGAAGGGGTGGATATATACTCTGTCGAGGCCTTCCTTCTTGCACATCTCGAGGATCGCATAGAGGTGTGTGTTGTGTGAGTGAACGCCGCCGTCGGACAGAAGGCCCCAGATGTGAAGATCTGAATTCTTCTCTTTGCAGTTGCCTATGGCACGGAGAAGCTCTTCATTCTTGAAGAACACGCCGTCCTCGATGTACTTTGTGATGAGAGTGAGATCCTGATAGATGATCCTTCCCGATCCGATGTTCATGTGTCCTACCTCGGAGTTACCCATCTGTCCGTCGGGAAGTCCTACTGCGAGGCCGGATGCAAAACCCTTTACGAAAGGGCACTCTGCCTTGAGCTTGTCGATGACGGGAGTGTTTGCCATCTCGATAGCGTTATACTCGGCACTGTCAGACAGTCCGAATCCGTCAAGTACCATAAGAACTACAGGTCTGCGTTTCATTTTTTCTCTCCTTTATAAACCGTAATTTGAAAGCCTGATCAAGTCCTGGGGATGAACTTGTTGAGGCCGGGATCGTACTCATAGCCGATGTCCGCGAGGGACTTTATCACATCATGTTCATCCAGATCCAGAGACCTGCACAATTCATCGAGAGAATCGTAGCTGTCTCTTAATCCTGTGTTGACATAACTGAGAAGTATGTTCGGATCCTTCGGCACGTTGTCCATCTCCTGTGACTATTATTTATAACTGCGCAATTATAGCACATCGCAGGGGACTTGGGTTAATTCTTTATCTTGGGAAGGTTCCAGCCGAAATGCGCCGCCAGATATCTTATGACCAGCGTTACAAAAAATCCTGCCAGGATGCCTGATGTGACAGATCCGCCGGCACCGCAGATCACGAACATGACGATGGCACCGAGTATCGAGGCGCAGGCATAGACGTGCTTTACGAATATCATGGGCATCTCGAGGGAAAGAACATCACGGATAACGCCGCCGCCGACGCCCGTTACAACGCCGAGGAAGACTACAAGGAAAGCATTTGCCGCGATGCTGCCGGACAGGGTGAGCCCGGCATGTACACCGTCGACCGTGAATGCGGCAAGACCTGCGGAGTCGCACCAGAAGAATATCTGGTCGTAGATGTTGCGCGCCTTATCGGGGATCTTCTTTCCGGTCTTCTTCGTCATGTACACGAAAAGGAAAACCACATTCGCCGTTATCGCCGCGAGCAAAACGAAGAACGGGTCTATGAAAGCCGTCGGAGGCATCTTGCCGATGATGAGATCTCTGAAGATACCGCCGCCCGTGGCAGTCACTATCGCGAGTATGTTGATGCCGAAGATATCCATCTCCTTGCGGATGCCCGCGATCGCTCCGGACACCGCAAAAGCAACGGTGCCTACGATATCAGTGATAAAGATGAAGAGCGTCGTATCCACACCGCTATTATAGCGGAATAAATGCGGTGCGGTAGAGCCTGTTTTCATATATAATGAACGCAGTTTTGAATTGCGGAGGGATATATGGCAGCAGTAGGCGAATGCGAGCACCTGGTTCAGTACTATGAGACCGATCAGATGGGTGTGGTGCACCACTCGAATTACATCAGATGGTTCGAAGAGGTCAGGACGGTGCTTTTCGAAGAGCTGGGACTCGGATATAAGGGCATGGAAGAGGGCGGAATAATAAGCCCCGTGGTGGCCGTATCGGCGAGGTACAAGACCATGGCCAGGTA
>JAILHX010000064.1 GCA_024695565.1 Saccharofermentans sp.
TATTTGTGCAGGTCAATGGCCCACGAACTGAGCACGATTATCAGTGCTGTAATCGTGTACAGGATGAAGTCGATCAGGATAGGTCTGTTTTTCTTCAATAGCCCGCTTTTGCCCATATAGACCTCCGTCAATATATGACTGCTGACACGCCTTCGAAAAAGATCCCGTACAAAGCGCCTGCGATCAGCAGTATGTCGTATGCCCTGTCAAATCCTTTTTTGCGGAAGATCAGAAGGAGGACCAGCACCACTCCTTCAACGCCGATCAGGATCAATATGTTTCTCGCAACACCCTTGAAATCCGCTATCTCACTGCTGCTGACCAGCTGGCTCTCGAGCTGTTCCGGCGTCAGGCTCTTAACATACTCTATGTATTCGTCGTATGTTAACTGCTTTGTGCCGTTGAAGTAAGCGGCATCGTCATCAGCAAAGCGGAGATTGCTGACAGGAAAATCGTCTATGGTCTGGCTGCCGTAGAAGACCGTGCAGACGCCGTCGTGAGGATCGACCGCATAGACTTCAGTCTCGCCGCCGTAGAGCAGCATGATCTTCGGGTCGGAAAAATCCAACGATGAGACGTATTCGAAGTTTTCCACGCTGTCGAACCAGGCATCCTGGTCCATGGCAAGTATCGTCGTCGCCTTGTAACGGAAGAAGTATTCCCCTTCGAGATACTTGTTATACGAAGCGTGCATGGTGTAGAAGTAGTCTGATACCGAGAAGACCAGACTGATGATTATGAACGCGAAAGCTGCTTTTCTCCACATATACTTATCTCCTTAATCCAAGGAAATAATAGCACGAAATGTATCAAAAATTAATTAGGAATTCACCTAAACTCAATTATGCGGTCTACCTAACTGTCAGTCAAAAACATCGTCTGAACCTCTAGTCGAATTTTCCTTTCATTACCTTTGCGACCAGCGTATTTATGAATATTGAGATATAGCGCTCTACGATCCACGCGAAAACAACCAGCAAACCGACTGATACCAGAATCGTCACCAGAAGCGGAACACCGACCAGGAAAAGGATCACACCCGATGCTATGGTCAGCAGGACTACTACTGAATAATTCAGGATGGAACAGACCGTTCCATATCTATCCATCCTCGGGGCTTTCTTGTCTTGGTGTTCTGTCATGGTCTTTGGGGTCTGACCCCCTTTTCGCTTCAGTGTTTATCCCGTTGCTTGTTTGCGCTGTTCGTAAAACTTATAAACGCCCTTGGCAATCTCTTCTACAAAATAAATCCCGTGTTCCGTCTCCGCCATATTTATATCCTGTCTTACTTCTTATAGAATTCTTCGAGAGATTCCGCTACCTGCTCGCTCTCATTATCTATCGGATCAAACTGATAGATTTTCCCATCAAGAATATAATACGGATTCCCGGCGCCATCATCAGAGAAAACCGTTCCCTCTATCCCATATTCATCTTTATAGTATGCCGTCATCTTTTGAATCATCTCGTAAGAATATATGATCCAGCCGATAGTGATCCTCTCACCGGTCTTCGGGAGCACCATGCTCTCTTGAATTCCATCGGATTTTTTTAGTATCTCCTTCAGCACATCAGGCAGCCCGGACAAATCAGAACCGCAGGGGTCCAGAAGAACAATATTGTCACCGTAGAAAGATCTTATAAGTTCCAGGATCATCAGATCACCTCAACGTCGTAATACCGTCGCTCTTATGTATCTTTTTCTTCTCTTCGTACATGATCTGGTCCGCGCGCTCGAAAACTTCCTGATACGAACGGTCGTTTTCGCGGTCGAAGACGGCGCATCCGAATGCGATCGAGATGCGCTCAAGCACGTCGTCTGACGCTTTCTTCTGGTTCATTAACATCAGCTTCAGGCCGTCAAGCTTCTCGTCGATCCTGGCGTACTCGAGGACGGACGGAATGACAACGAATTCGTCGCCGCCGATCCTGAAGACCGTGCTCATCGGGAATGCTTTGCAGAGGATCTTTGCGGCCTTCTGCAGAGCTTCGTCGCCTGCCTTGTGGCCGTGGTTGTCGTTGATCAGCTTAAGGTAGTTGAGGTCGCACATGATGACGGCAAATTCGGCCGTTCCGGACTTGATCTGTGCATCGATGTATTCGATCGTATCTTCGTATGCGTGCTTATTCTTGACGTTGGTCAGCGAATCTATGTATGCGAGGTTCCTCATGGCGATGAGGTCGTCTTCCTGCTGTTTTATTGCCTTGGCGGCTTTCTCGATCTTACGGTCCTGGAACCTCACGCGCGCTTCGATATCTTCAGCTCTCGCACGGATGTTATCGATAGCGATCCTGAATGCCCTCGAGAGTTCGCCGACCTCGTTGTCGGTCTCGGGCGGCAGGATAACGTCGTAATCGCCTTCGCTGATCTCGTTGGCAGCGGCAGTGAGGTCTCTAAGCGGGTTGGTCAGACGCCTTGCCATGATTACTGCGGTGCCGGCGAAAACAACCGCCAGTCCGATCGACAGCAATGACATGAGGATGACGGCTTGGTTTCTCTCGCTGTAGATGCTCTCGTAATCGTCACAGAGAACGAACTTCATGCCGTTTCTGAGCGTAACAAACGCCATCGCACGGTCACGTCCTTTAAAGTTGTATCTGATAAGTTCTTCGCCCGTCTCCGGCTGATCCATCAGTTCGGCGTTCTCAACGATCTGGTCTTCTTCGTCACTGTGCAGCTGATACTCTCCAAGATCGTCCAGATGATAGTGGACGCTTCCGTCTGCTTCCTTGAGGAACATGTAACCTGTTTCCTGATAAGTGAGCGAGTCGACCCAAGTAAGGAGCCTGGTGAAGCTTATGTCCAGACCGATGATGGCAACAGGGGTGTCATCGATAAAGACCGGCTCGATGTATGAGATAAGGTAATCTTCCACGCTGTAATCGTAATAGGGCTTTGTCCACAGGGCTTTACCGTTCCTGATGGGTCCGTAGTACCAGTCGTCGGCTACGGGGTCATTGACGATCTCTTCCTGGGAGAAGGGGATGATCTTGAACTTGCCGTCATCACCCCTGGTGTAATAGACACCCTCGTCGCGGCTCGTGACACCCGTGACATCGAGAGTGTAATGGATATATGCACCCTGAATGAACTCGTTATGCTCGGTCATGAAGTGAATAAGGTCATCTGCGTCACGAACGATCGAATCGCGCAGATCGGCATCTGAAGCAATCGTATCTACATCCGGGATCTTGCTCCGGGTCCATTTCGAGAGCGAACCTACGGCATCTTCAATTCTTAAGAGTTCGGTATCCAGGTCGTCGCCGCGCTCTTCGCAGAACAGGTTCATCTGCGCAGCCGCGCCCTTCGTGAGTATACGGCTCGTCAGCAGGACGCTGACTGTCACTAATACCGTGGCCAGCACGAATACTCCGATTATGATCAGCAGCATCAGTCTGGTGCTGATAGATGAAAAGAAAGCTCTAGATTTCTTCATTATTCTAACCCGGACTAAGATCCTTAATAAAGTAATAGACCGTTACTTTGTTCTTTGAGTTTAAACCCATAAGTAAAACTCTGAATTAAGAATAAATAACGGTTATGTAAACTATATATCAAAAAATCTTGTTTTGCATCCGGTTTAGATCAGTCGTCCCAGATCTTTCCGTTAACTGATGCAGATTTCGTTAGATTCCATTAATGATATTTGCAATAGTCCCCGGGGACAGACCCCGCTTCTATGCGCAAAACGTTATGCAGAGTTATGCCGTCTCGTATATTAAGCGGTCTCGTAAGACTTAAGGTAATAATCTCCTGACTGTCCGACGTTAACGACCGCAGTACCTGTCGTAACAACGCTCAGTGTGGAATCTGATGCAGCATCTGCAGGTGTCAGACTGTAGTAAGCCCTGACGCCGTCCATATCAAGACCGGAGAAAGTCTCATAGTCGATCTCATAGACAGTGAACTTCAGTGTCAGAGTGCCATCGCCGTAATTCTCAACTGAATCAACGATAGCGATCGAAGTGTGCATCTCTCCGTCAGCTGCCTCATAAAAGATCTTGCCGTCTTCAAAGTAAGGGCCGGCAAGCTGATCTCCGTATGTTCCCGGAGGAGCAATCAGATCCTCGTAACCGTAATCCATAAGGATGCCGAAGTACTTGCCTACAACGCTCTGTGCCTTCTCCCATGTGAACGTCTCATATGTTACATCGCCCTTTGTCTCATAGCTGATGCTGTCGTTTGCATTTATCTTCAGGTGGATGTGTACAAAGTCCAGAAGCTCTTCAGTTGTCATGTCCTGACTTACCAGAGGATACAGTGTAACTTCAGCAAAGTTAGATACGAAAGTATTCGCATACTTCTGTCCATCAGCATCGAGCTCGATGATCTCAGCTCCGCCGCTGACTGTCTCATCTTCTGATGTTTCAGGCTGAGCCTCTTCTGAAGCACTGGTATCAGCTGCAGCTTCAGAATCTGAAGCCTCCGAAGAAGTTGCCTCAGATGAAATTGCAGCAGTTGTCTCAGATGCAGCAGATGACGCTGTAGTACCTTCAGTACTGCCGCATCCTGCCAAAGCTCCGAGCGCAATGCATGTGCCCAAAGCCAACGCACAAATCTTAATTTTCTTCATAAATAAATTCTCCTTGGCATATCGCCAACCAAAATTCAGCCTGCATATTACATCACTCATTCGAAAATAAGCAGGAAACATGATTAATCACCAGATGAAGTACTTCTTCGTTAATCCACCACGCCGTAGAATCCCGTGACCTCGCCTGATCCGGGCATATCAGGATCCGTGCCATCACAGAAAGCCGCACCGTCGATAAGGCCGTCCTTGATAAGTAGCGTAAGTGCTCTGTCCTCCAGTTCAAAGTGGACTGTGGCAGTCAGTACATAGTTTCCGCTCTGCTTGCCAAGGAATACGTACACATCCTCTTTCTTCGACTGTGAACCGTAACGTATGAACGTTATGAACGCTTCCAATTCATCCTTATCTTCCGATTTCAAAAGCTCCTGTGTCATTATTGCTTCCAGCGCTTCATCGGTCATGGTATCGATATAAGAACCGTCATCATTTGTAGAAGAATATGTGTTGAGAACGGTATTGATCAGTATCTCATACTCGAGCCTTCCAGGATGGTAAATACCGCATATTCCGGCGTAAGGAGTCTCAATGGGATTGTTATCGTCATCAAGTTCGCAGATCAAGAGATGCGTAAGCCCGGTATTCTCTTTTGAGAACTTGGAAACGCCTCTTTCTTCAATATAGTTTTTGGCATAGCCCGAGAAATACATCCTGTATGTTTTATCGCCTACACTGATATCTTCCCACGCATTTACAAACAAGTAATGTCCGCCGGAAGCATATTCCTTATAGCTGGAAGAATTCGATCTCAGGACTCCGATATCATCCCATTCTTCCATCTCCATGATATACTCGGCCCCTTCATCGATATCACAGGTGTTCTCCACAACAGTCTCACAGAACAA
>JAILHX010000098.1 GCA_024695565.1 Saccharofermentans sp.
TCGGGGACCGACCTCTTAGACACTCATATGCACCTGTTAAGGCAAGCATGCGTCCATTGACGGTGAAGCCTTCAGGTGCTACTGCTTTTTTCTTATTCCCACTACTTTTCCATAGGATCAAAAATGAGGGTAAAAGTGTGCGTGTGCTCTCTTTTAATGTCCATGCATAGGAACCAAAACGGAATTGACATTTCCATGTTGCATATTATAATGAAATTACCCGTTAGGTAATTTGGAGTTATTCTGTGAAGATCCTTTATGCAAACAAGAAGATTGAAAGGTATTGTACAAGTTTAAAAGAAGCAAGTAAATTCAGTAGATGTAAGAAACATTAGAGATAAATGGCGGATTATTTTTCAACCATTAGATGAGAATGAAAAAGCATTTAAGCCATGCCATATTGATGAGATAGCACACATGGTAAGGATTGTAGAGATAGTTGAGGTTAGTACACATTATGAGTAACTATATTGAATTTAAAGACAAAGTCGCTTTCCATCCCGGTTATTATATTAAGGAAATAATCGATGAGAGCGGCCTGACTCAGGCTGATTTTGCTCGAAGATTGGGAACTACGCCCAAGAATATCAGTGTGCTTGTAAGAGGTGAACAGTCTTTATCAGTTGACATTGCCAACAAGCTTTCAATGATGCTCGGCACTTCCATAACGTATTGGCTCAATTTGCAACTGGCTTATGATGTAATGACTGCAGAATTTATGCGTTTGAATGAGTTGGAGAGAGAAAAAGACACTTTTAAACTTATTGATTACAATTATTTCCGTGATAATATGGGCCTCCCTGATCTTCCGAGGAAAGTTGATGAACAAATAGATAATGTAAGGAGATTTCTGGCTGTGTCATCACTTGTTGTATTGGAAGAAAAGGATCTGGCTGTAGATTTTAGAGGCTATAAAGATGAGTTGTCTCGAAGTAATGTTGTTAATTCTAATGTTATGGTACAGATTGCTATCAACGAGACACTTAAAGCAGATGTTCCTCAGTTTGACAAGAAGAAATTTGAATCCTGCATAGATTACTTGCTGCGACTGACTGTGAAACATGACGGATTCTTGGAATCAATCAAAGCTGCGCTGAATGAAGCGGGAGTGTATCTTGTTGTTCTTCCTAATCTGAAGAATTCCGGGATCAACGGAGCCACTAAAAGAGTCAACGGAAGAGTCATGATCTTTGTTAATGACAGAAGACATTATGAAGATACTTTCTGGTTTACTTTGTTTCACGAAATTGGTCATGTATTAAATGGTGATTTAGGCCCGACTTCAGAAAGGGAATCAGAAGCTGATTCGTTTGCAAGAAAAATGTTGATTCCAGAAGAAGCTTATTGCGACTTTATCAATCATTATGATTATTCAGATGAGAAAAATATTAGAAGCTTTGCTGATTCTATAGGTCGTGATCCCGGAATTGTATTAGGAAGGTTATTGATCGAACGCAAGGTCAACTATACCGATGTTAACTTGTGTAATAAGTTTAGGCACATATTTGATGTGACTCGGAATTGATATAATATGAATCGACCTAAAGATATATTGGAATACAAAGGCTTTCATACAAGAATCGAATTTGATTCTAAAAGCAAAGTTCTGCATGGCAAGCTCGAAGGCATCAACGATCTTGTTACTTTTGAGAGTGATTCTGTAGTTAAGATAGAGGATGAATTTCATAAAGCTGTTGATGACTATTTAGCTTTCTGTGAAGACATAAAAACGCAATTACCGGGCACTAATAGCTAGCAACATAATTATTTGGGACTAATATAGGAAATGAGATTTGGTTCATTATTCAAGCGTTTACTGTGCATATTACTTCCTTTATTTTTTGTAATATGTATTGCTATCTGCCTATATGGGGTTAGGCCAATTAAACCTTACGGCGTTTTCTTAAGTTATGAAGGTGATCTTGAATCTCTTGGTGATTATAAGACTGTCGTAATCGATGCACAATACTTCGAGGCCGAGGATATAAAGGCATTTCAGAGGGAAGGACATAGGGTAATCAGCTATATAAACATTGGATCTCTCGAAGATTTCCGCGACTACTACGATGAGTATAAAGACTTGAAATTAGGTGATTATGAGAATTGGGAAGAAGAGATCTGGATAGATGTATCTGATCCAAGATGGCAGGAATTCATAGTAGGAGAGTTGGTTCCTGAATTGGCAGGGAAGGGGATAGACGGCTTCTTCGTGGATAACTGCGATGTGTATTACAACTTCCCTACTGTTGATATCATGAACGGCATTACTTACATTATGCTCACCATGGTAGATACAGGATTGGAAGTTATAATCAACGGCGGTGATTACTATCTGGACAGTTACTGTGAAGCCGGAGGAGCCTGGGATAAAGTAATTACAGGAATCAATCAGGAAAGCGTTTTCTCCAAAATCTTATGGGATTCTGATGAGTTTGGGACAGCTGATCCTGAAGATCACAAATACTTCATTGATTATATCGAGCGTTATTCAGAACTTGGCGCTGATATCTATTTGCTGGAATACACAACAGATAAGAAACTGATAAAAGAGATCGATGAATACTGTAATAGAAAAGGATTCTATTACTATGTATCTGATTCAATTGAATTGGATTGATCAGAATTCACCGGATGTCTGAGTAATAACCTTACAATATGCAGTAATGTAAGAATCATCTGTTGAGCTGCTGTCAGCGGCGATCACAAATACATAAATGCCGGCTTCCATGGTCTCAGGCGTGTAATCTATGTTGTAATAAGATGTTCCTTCAGGATAGATCTCAGGCGCTATTGTATCTTCATACACTGGTCTCGAATAATCGATATCCAAGATATCTGCATCTAAGTCAGGGACAAAATATACGGCATAGTAAACGGCAGGTGAATCACTGTTAAGCTTTATAGATAAAGCAATGGTATTTGTATCGATGCTATAGACATCATCAGATACCATCGTGCCGTCGTAATCCCACCAGCCGATACTAAGGATCGTTGCAAATTCAGTATCGTTGATGGTATAAGGTGCGTTATCAGGAAATTCCGTAATACCAACTGGATCTTTAGATTCATCAATAGTAACGCTGATAGAATCTTCAGTAATAAAAAGTCCGTCGATTCTATAGACACTGATGGTGTAATCGCCGGGTTCAATGTAATCAAGTTCATTCGTAGCAGCGCCCAGATCAGCAGAGAAAGGAGCTCTAAAATACAAGCCGTCAAATGATTGCACTTCGCTGGTATAAAGATCCTGGCCGTCTTTGGATACAACATAATAAAGGCTGACATCAGGGTTCTCCGTAAACCAGACATCAAGCTCTAACCATTTTGTGTTCTCATAGCTGTTGTTGGTGCTGAAAAGCCACGATGTACCGTCAAAAAGATCAAGTGTATCCGGACCGAACAAATATTCGGTCGGGAGGAATGCATAGATTTCATCCAGGCGGCTGATACAGTCTGATGTAGCCAGCCAGCGGCCGTCAATCTTAATGAAATCCAGAGTGATCTTATAGGATTTAGTTTCAGTACAGCTATTAAGAGCATCCAGATAAGCATCAGCAAATCCGGTAAAACTGCCGATGGCTGATTCGTAATCAATCATGGAAAATGTTACGTCACAAGATCCTGAATTATAAGCCGTCGTAACAGATTCAGAATCGATCGTATATGAGATAGTCTCAGCGATCGTTCGCTTAACGATAGCCTGATCGTAATCAAGATCAGACAGAGTCAATTTTTGCTTCAGCGATTGAGATAAATCATTAGGAACATCTGAAGTATTTTCAATTATACGATCAGCATCAAGATAACGAATGCAGCTTGAATAAATATCAGCGGCTCTGATGATCTCATCAGGATCAGCTGCAAAGAGATTGCAAGAACAAAAACAAGCAACCAGAACAAGAATTAAAACTACAGATGTTGTTTTCTTAAAAACGCTCATAAATCCTCAAAATCAAAACTCATACAAGATTATATATCAATTGATTCATAATTCTAATGATAATTACCTCTTCTCAATTCGTCAAAATATTAATTATACCGAATTAGATATAGAACAAAAATAGTTTTGATTATTAGTTTATCAACATATTTCATCAGTAAATCAGTAAAATATCCTGGAATCAGGTATAGACTACTTCTGTTCTTCCCTTGAACTTCATGTAGATCGTAAATATGACTCTGACGACAATGAGTACGATCACGATTCCTATAAGATCGATCAGAACATCAGTGATGGAACCTTCGCGGTTTGCAACGAAGAGCTGATGATATTCATCGAAGATCGCATTTAAGACAGTAAACCACAGTGTAAAGATGATATTCATCTCGTTATCAGATCTTAAGAGTTTTACAGGGCTCTCAGAATAGGACGTCTTTCTGGAGATCTTGTTAGTAGAGGATAACGCCATATAAGAGAAAACTGTCAGCAGGGCGAACTCCCCTGCATGCGCAACCTTACGTAAGATAAGATCATCTGTAATGTTGATCCCGAACAATTCGTTTATGTATTGTAATAAAGAATGGGATACATCTGCTGATTCAGCACCGGTATCTGCAGACAGAGCAAAGATAACAGCGATCCATGTCAATGTCAGGACCCAGAAGACAATAGCCAGAAGGGTATATCTCAGCGATATCTCCTTATCTTTTCTTTTTTCTTCCAATGATTCGAACATTATCTTCCCTACAGCTGTTAATATAATAATCAATTATATATCATTATCTTCAATCTTGATATTTCTTGGCATTTTTCATGGCGCGGTCAATGTCTCGGTTAGCTTCTTTCTTTGCCAATACTTCGCGCTTGTCGTAATCCTTCTTACCTCTTGCTAAACCTATCTCAAACTTAACTTTGCTGTCTTTGAAATAGCATTTTGTAGGCACGAGTGTAAGACCGTCCTGTTTTGTCGTTGAATAAAGACGGATTATCTCTTTCTTATGCATGAGAAGCTTTCTGTTACGCTCGGGATCGAGATTGAATCTGTTACCGTTCTCGTAAGGACTGATATGTACGCCGATGAGCCACATCTCACCGTCTTTTACCTGGACATATGAATCCTTCAGGTTCACCTTCCCTGCCCTCAGGCTCTTAACTTCCGTGCCTGATAAAGCCACACCTGCCTCAAACCTCTCCTCTATGAAGTAATCGTGATAGGCTTTGCGGTTCTCTGCTATGATTTTTATACCTTTTTTGATTGCCATAATCGTATATTTTATATGTAAAAGGACTTTTTGCAACTTTTAGATATTAAAGTCCCGTATTTATTGCGTTTTGCGCTCGAAAACAACCTGAAACGGCTTAATTCATTACATCTGAAGCGACGGATAAGCGTTCAGATCTAATGTATCACGCTTGCCGTTCATGTATTCGTAGTAGCCGCAGGACGCGATCATGGCAGCGTTGTCGGTACAGTATTTGAGCTCAGGATAGTAGAGCTTGATAAAATTCTTCTTTGCTGCTTTATCGAAAGTTGTCCTCAAAAACGAATTAGCTGAAACGCCTCCTGCAAGACAGAGTTTCTTTATCTTGGTATGTTCGCAAGCAGTCATAGTATTCTTAAGCAGAGCATCTGCGACCGCCTGCTGATAAGAAGCTGCAAAATCTTTCAGATCAAGCTCTTCACCCTTCTGCTTCATTCCGTTAAGGAGATTAAGAGCAGATGTCTTAAGACCTGAGAACGAGAAATCAAGCGTGTCGCCCATGTGTGTTTTCGAGAACACATAACGGGAAGTATCTCCGCCCTGCCCTGCTTTGTCCATCTTAGGACCGCCCGGATAACCAAGACCGACAACTCTGGCGATCTTATCGATCGCTTCGCCGGCTGCATCATCCCTGGTCCTGCCAAGAACCGTCATGTCAGTATAATCGTCTACTCTGACGATCATGGAATTGCCGCCGCTTACACAGAGACAGAGGAACGGCGGTTCTAACTCTTCGAAACACAGATAATTGGCTGCAATATGGCCCTTTAAGTGATTAACACCGACCAGAGGTTTGCCTGACACTTCGCATAAACCCTTGGCACAGGAAAGTCCGACAAGCAAAGCACCGACAAGTCCGGGGCCGTATGTAACGGCGATGGCATCAATGTCATCCAGTGTTACACCTGCATCAGACAAAGCTTTCTCTACTGTCGGATAAACTGCATCGATATGCATCCTTGAGGCGAGCTCGGGAACAACGCCTCCATACTGTTCGTGGAAATCAGCCTGGGATGCAATACAGTTGCTTAAGATAACACGTCCGTTCTTAACAACAGACGCTGCTGTCTCATCGCATGAACTCTCGATTCCGAGTATAAGCACGTCTTCCCTGCCCATATCAGCCATCCACCATATAGTAAGAGTTAAGGAAGTCTATGACGGTATCGATATAAAGATTCTTATTGATACTGTATTCCTCTAAATATCCTGCGCCCGGGATCATAACGCTCCTGGTGATACTTGAATTAAGCCTGCTGCGCTCCGTGATTATCTGGTCAATCTTGTCGGCACCGATAAACGTATCATGTCCTCCATATATGATAAGGACAGGAATAGGAAGTCTCGCGATCTCCTGGGCAAGACTTACATTCGTGCCGGCAGCAGATACTCTGATGGCGTAAGGAACGCTGTACTGGGTAATGAATCCCAAAGGCTCACTCTGAACGACCTCAGGCTTGATATAGTCATCAGATTCTTTGGCGGGAGAATCAAGTATCATGCCGATAACATAAGACTTGTCGAAGCCGAGATTTCTGATGTTTGTGCTGTATGAAGACAGCGTAAGTTCACTTGCGCCTTCAGGCGGCAGATTCATATATGCGAGGATCGAGGATGTGCATCCTGTTCCGATTCCGTAGATAATTACATTAGTAGTAACAGAGATCTGCTTAACGATCGAGATAGCACCAAGAACGTCCTGCCATTCGAGATATCCGTACGAACAGATATCACCGCCTGAGGTACCTGAGTTTCTCTGATCAAACAGGAACACGTTATAACCGTTATCAAGCCAGGTCTCAAGCATATCGATCATCTCAACGCCGAACGGAAGTCTGTTGGAACCTGCATCATGAACAACTATTATCGTCGAGATAGGATTCTTGGTCTTGAAGAACCATCCCTGAAGCGATGTCTGACCGTCAGCTGACTCGAAGCTCGTCGTACTGTATGAAGGCAGGATGTTCGAAGGAACGTTGGTAACCTCATTCTTACTGATATTCATCAAGCGGTTAGATGAGAAAACCGTAAGAGCAATAAAAGAGATAATGAGAAGAGCTATGAAGCTCAAGACCAACGCAAGTCTCATAATGAATGGATTCCTGCGCCTTGAGCTATTTCCGCTGAAACTGACAAAACCGCTTCTCATGTTAAATAAGACCGTTCTCCCCGATTGAAATTCCCGACAATTCTAACATCACAATTGTGGCAATTCTATCGTTAATTTACGCCACTTGAGCCGAATCCGCCGCCTCTGTCTTCGCCGATAGCCTTAACGTTATCAGACTCGATGAACTTGCAGTATTCAACCTTTGCTACGACCATCTGGGCGATCCTGTCGCCTTTTCTGATCTTATATGTGCCGTGCACACAGCCCTTCTGATCGATGGTAAGAATATCTGAAACACCTTCTTCGACCATAAATGAATCGTTAAAAACGATTACGTTTACTTCGTCCCTGTATCCGCAGTCGATAGTTCCGGGGCTGTTGGGGATCCTGAGAGGAGTCTTAAGAGACAGACCGCTTCTGGGTCTTATCTGCACTTCATAGCCGTATGGAATGGCAAGCTTTATGCCTACGGGAACAAGCGCTGCCCTGCCGGGTTCGATTATTACTTCCTCTGCAGCATATAGATCCATTCCGGCATCGCCGTCATGAGCATAAGCAGGCAGCTTAGCGTCTTCCCTGCACTTCTCGATATAGATTTCAATCATGGCTTGATCCTCCCGGCATAATTGTATAGTTGCAGATAACGTTAAATCCCATATCAGCGATCGCATCAGCGTAATTCTGATCTATCAGGTTCTTGGCTCTTCCGTAGATCGCACATGAACAGTCAACAGGATGAGGGATCACCAAAAGCTTTGTTTCTTCAGGTTTTCTTCCCGGTCTCATCTCGAAAACAGAATTAGCAGAACAGAAGTTACAAGGTCTCTGATTCCTTCCGCAGGCGCAGAAGTCAGACTGCATCCACGGGATCATTCCGTCTGAATGAACGATTATCGTAGGGTTCTTCTCTTCTATATCTACCGTCTCAGTAAGTGTTCTTAACTGCTGGATAAGGTCATCTGCAGATACCTCATAAGAAGGCATAACAGCGTCAGCATACCCGATAGCATAAGATAAAGACTTACTGCTGTAGATATTGGTCCCGGCAGATGCAAAATGCATAAGGTCACCATTTAAGAATTTACGGTCAGTAAAAAGTTTGGAAGACATAACGGCCTTAAATCCTGAACCTAGATCAGCCTTAAGATCATTAATTACGCTGTCGATCACTTTGTTGAGCTTATCGTGATGGAAATCAGGAAGCATCAGAACGAGTTCTGCACCCTGATCCTGAACGAATTCCGTGATCTCGTGATACAGATCCGGGTTTGCAAGATCGTAAATGCTGAACGCATAAAGATCCGCGCCTTCTTCTAAGAGATCCTCATTATTCCTTAATACAGGATATGTATACATGTTCTTGATATCGCCCGTTGTCTCAGATTCCTGACCGAACACTTCGGAATCTTCAACATAATCAGTTCCATAGCTTCTCTTAAATGAATTGACGACATTTACTTCAAGCTTTAAGAGAAGTTCTCTTCTTAATGCATTGATCAGGCTTACAGGGCACATAAAAGAATCAATGCCTGTAAATTCAACGGAATCAACAGTAAAAGCAGTATCCAGAGTTTTAGACAGCTGCTCGATTATCCTGCTCTTATCAAGTTCTCTTCCCTCGTAATCGTTCGGAACTACTATAAAGGATTCAGCACTTATATCCCCTGCCAATCCGTCTGTTACAGTAGCTTTGGCCAAAATCTCAGAACCCTTGTTATCGAGCACAATCCTGACATGCGTTCTTCTTAATGCCTGCTTAGGGATTACGGTCTCGTGGTTCATAAGGAACACTTCGTAACCGGGCTTAAGCTTCTTGATCATGTCGGGATGAAGTCCCTTTATGTTAAGACCCGTTAATCCCTGGTTGACCTTTCCTACAGGGAAAGAACATATCTCTTTGTGGTTATCTCTTATAGACAGGAAATCGCCTTTATCGGGCGCTACGGCGCCTGATTTGATCCCTACGGCTACGACACCGTTCGCATTATCCAGACGGCTTATACGGCCTATTCTGACGCCATACTTGCCGGGATATTCTCCAGACAGGATATGGTCATCCTTGCTGCCGCTCAAATACTGGGAAGTAAAAGATCCGCCCCTGTTGAAGTTAATGAGAAGCTCAGCCTTGATCTCCTTGATAAGATCATTGTTGAGGTTTCCTTCATAATAAGCATCTATCATTCTGCGGTAGCAGTAAACGGCAGATCTGACATAGTTGGCATCACGCATACGGCCTTCTATCTTAAGGCTCTTAACGCCGCTTCTGATAAGTCTTGCAAGGTAATCAGTCACATCCCTGTCTTTAGGTGATATGAGATGACCTTCTCTTAATCTCAAGCCGTCATTTGATAGCGAATAATCTTCACGGCAGGGCTGTGCGCAGGAACCTCTGTTGCCGGATCTCGTACCGCTCTTATTCATTGCGGAGAAAAGACAGAGTCCTGATGCACAGATACATACTGCTCCGTGCGCAAATACTTCAGTCTCTAAATTGTATTTTGCGGCTGTCTTGGTCCTGTTCTCGATCTCGTCACAGGATAATTCCCTGGGGAGCACCACGCGGTTTGCGCCTAACGCAGAGAGCTTCATGAATTCATCTGAAGAATAGACGTTCATCTGCGTACTGCAGTTGATGATGACATCAGGAAAATCTGCCGCAAGCTTTGTAAGGACAGCCAGGTCCTGAACGATAAGCCCGTCAACTCCGATGTTAACAGCTTCTGCTATCGTCGGATAGAATACTTCGAATTCGGAATCACTCATCAGGGTGTTAACCGCGAGGAAAACCTTCGAAGATCTGGCATGAGCATAGTTCACGCCTTCTTCCAATTCATCAAGCGTGAAGTTATCTGCTGAAGATCTTGCGGAATATTCCTTAAGTCCTAAATAAATACTGTCAGCTCCGCTGTCTACGGCTGTCTTGAGTATCTCGAGATTACCGGCGGGAGCAAGAAGTTCAATCTTGTTCTTTCTCATCTGTTTTCAAATGTTCGAACAGACCGTTATTGACCTTGCTGGCAAGCTCTTCCATAGGCGTAGGCTTGATGTTGGGATCTCTTCTCTCCTCAGCATGAGCAGCCTTCTGCTTATAGTAGATAAGCTCTGTCTTCAAAGTGCTGTTCTCATTCCTTAATGTGATAAGTCTGTCGCAGGCTTCGAAAAGCGACATTATCGCGGTCTTGTTCGTTGCAATATAAGGGTTGTTCTCTTTTGTCTCGTTATAGATCTCGTCAGCTAATTCGCCGACCTTCTTAATCCGGTCGTATCCTGCATCACCGCTTCTTACGAGATACTGGACACCGCCGATTGTTATCTGGGCACTCTCTTCCTTGGGATTGGTCTCTTCCTTGGAGGACTTGGTGCGTGCCTGGATCTTATCTTCTAATGTTATGTACTTCTTCTCAGTGACGGTCTTGGCCTTGATCTCACCTTTGTAGAGCTGTTTATACTCAACGATCGCGGGGGCTTGTGCATCCTTCTTGCCCTTACGCTTGTAAGAGCCGTCTGAATATTTGCCAAGTAAGCTGGCATTGGATTTTCTCATTTAAGTTTCCTCCGCTTTATTAGAAGATAATTAATTATAGCATTATATTTGTTCTGAACCTGTCAGACAATTTTCCTTAAGAAACAGCTTCAAACCGTCTATATTTGAATCGCTGTCATAAAACATTGTAAGAGTATTATAAAAATCCAGTTTCTTATCGACCGGTATTGATAAGATACCGAGACCATTTTGAATCATAAACAGATTGACTAATAAAGTCGCAGTCCTTTTATTTCCGTCATTAAAAAACTGGGATTTGCATACATAGCAGAACAATTCCAAAGCACTGTCAATGGTTTTGTCAGCTGTAATTTCCTTGATCCTGGCATCAATAACCTCTTTTGAAGGAGGTACTTCAGGATAGTAATCCTTGCCTTCAAACAAAGGAACTCTGATAGGTTCATCATAAATGTCTCTAATGGTTCCCGCATTAATTACAGTTGATTTACCGCAGGTTCTGTTAAGAACACAAAGAGCATTAACGTCAACATCATTATCTATGTTATCGAATATCCATCTCCACGCATTCTTAAGTTCATTAACGGCATTTATATCATCGATCGAGTGACCGCTTACGCTCATGCCGTCACAGATAGTCTGTGTCTCGGGGAAAGTCATGCCTATGCCTTCAATATTGGCAGAGCGGTAAATACTCTCTACCATGTATTTTTTGGCTAACAGAATGTTTTTGTTCTTATCCATATAAATTTCCCAATAGAAAAACTATATTTATGTATCCTTCTTGATTATACACTTATAAAGCTCAGCAAACTTAAGCGGATCAAGTTCTTCCGCACGTGAGGTCGACTCTATATCAAGTTTGCAGAACGCTTTATCAATAGTATCCTGATTTGCAATTGCTGAAAGATTTTTCTTTAAAAGCTTTCTCCTCATCGAAAAGCAGGTGTTAAGGAACTTAACAAACTCCTGCGACAGTATATCAGCGCTCTTATCCCTGCTAAAGCTTATAACTGCAGAAGTAGTTCTAGGCTGCGGTACAAAAGCCGTGTAAGGAACCTTGAACTCATAGGAATACTTTCCGTAGAGACTGCAAAGAATTGCAAGAGGTCCGTACTGCTTTGAATTAGGTCCACAGTCGATTCTGGCAATTGCTTCATCTTCCACCATGAATACCATTTTTCGTGCGCCTGAGAACTCTCCAAAGAGCCTCTTCATTATGTCTGTCATGACATAGTAAGGAATATTGCTGACGATAACATCAAACTTCTGATCCTTATCAAATTCATACTTGATGAAGTCAGCATTGATAATTTCCGCATTGCTGATATTCGAAGTCAAATATTCAGCAAGACCGCTGTCTATCTCAACGCAGGTAAGGTTACCGCAGGCTTCAGAGATTGGATAAGTGATACTGCCCAAACCCGGGCCGATCTCAAGGATATGGTCTTCCCTGTTGATTTCACAAAGAGAGACAATGTCTGAAATAACCGTCTCATCACAAAGGAAATTCTGCCCGAATTTCACTTTGGGCAGAATTCCTTGGTCATTCATTATGTCTTTAATTGTCTCTCTGTTCATATCACAGGAAGTAAGCTACACCTGATTCAAAGATCTTCTGATACTTATTGCCCGGGATATTCTTTGTAAGGTCGGAATCATATCTTTCCGTATGACCCATCTTACCCAGAACACGGCCGTCGGGTGATGTTATACCTTCGATGGCACAGATGGACCCGTTGGGGTTGAACTGTGTATCTGAAGCATAATTACCGTCAAGATCAACGTAGCATGTAGCGATCTGGCCGTTAGCAGCAAGCTGTCTTACAAGTTCTTCAGAGCATGCAAACTTACCTTCACCGTGTGATACGGGGATCTCATAGATCTCACCAGGATTACATAGTGTGAGCCAGGGGCTCTTATTGGTCATGATCTTTGTTCTTGCATACTTGTTCTGATGTCTGCCGATGTTATTGAATGTGAGCGTCGGGCTCTCTGAAGTCATGTCACAGATCTTGCCGTAAGGAACGAGGCCTAACTTGATCAAAGCCTGGAAACCGTTGCAGATACCGAGTACAAGACCATCCCTGTTTTCGAGGAGGTCAGAAATGGAATCTGCAATGCCGCTGTTCCTCAAGGAAGCCGTAATGAACTTACCGGAACCTTCGGGTTCGTCACCTGCCGAGAAGCCGCCTGGGATCATCATGATGTTTGATTCACGGATCTTGGCTGCAAGTTCAGCGAATGACTCGTTGATATCGTTCTGGTTTCTGTTTCTTACTACGAAAACTTCTGCTTCAGCGCCTGCTCTCTCGAATGCTCTTGCCGAATCGATCTCGCAGTTGTTTCCCGGGAATACGGGGATGATTACCTTCGGCTTAGCGCCATTGAGGACGCCGGGAGCAGCCTTGGAAGGCTTGCCGTCAGTATATACGTCGATTGCAAAAGGCATATCGGCAGACTTTGCTGATGTCGGGAAGATCCTCTCAAGCTTGCTCTCATATGCATCAAGAGCATCCTTGCCGGAGACAGTGCTTCCTGCAAATGTGAAGTCGCCGGTATCATTTGTAGTACCGAGGAACTTACCGCCTGCCATCTCTACCTTATCAACAGCGTTGCCGTCTGCAGGGATGGCAACAATAACTGCACCAAGTGTCTTGGAGAAGAGATCAGCTTCAGTTAACTTATCCGAGAAATCGAATCCGAGCATGTTACCGAAGCACATCTGGGCAACTCTTGCAGCTACACCTGCGCTCTTAACAACAGCTGCGTTCTTGATCTCGCCTCTGTCGATGAGTTCCTTAACTGCCTTGATAACTCTTAATACATGATCCTTCTTGTAAGAACCCTTACCGTCTCTTGCGCACTTGATGAGATAGAGTTTCTGCCCCTTGCCTGTAAGAGTTGCAGTAATTACCTTATCTGTTGTTGTCATGCCGACAGCAAAGCTTACGAGCGTCGGAGGTACGTGGATATCGTTGAACGTACCGGACATTGAGTCCTTACCGCCGATAGCTGCCGTGCCGAAATCGAGCTGGGCCTTATAAGCACCGAGGAGTGCTGCAAGAGGCTTGCCCCATGAAGCGGGACCTGCCATTCTCTCAAAGTATTCCTGGAAAGTAAGTCTTGCCTTAAGCGGATCAACACCCATTGCAAGGAGCTTCAATAAACTCTCTACTACTGAGTTATAAGCACCGGCATAAGGGCTCCACTCCGTATAGTAAGGATCGAATCCGTAAGTCATTACCGAGCAGTCATGTGTTGTGCCGTGATCGAGCGGGATCTTTGCAGCCATGCCCTCTTCAGGTGAATTCTGCATCTTACCGCCGTAAGGCCATATAACAGTAGCAGCACCGATCGATGAGTCGAATCTCTCGATAAGACCCTTTCTGGAAGCTCCGTCCAAAGAGTTAAGCGTTCCCTTGAGGCTCTCTGCGAAGCTTCCTTCAACATAGCCGTTTGCAGGTGTGTCCAGGAATTCGCCTGTACCCTGAGGTACAACTTCAGCCTGTGCGTACTGTGTAGCGCCGTTTGTATCGATGAAGGATCTCGGGAGGTCAACGATAGTATTGCCGTTCCAAACCATCTTCATAACAGGCTCAGCCGTAACTTCGGCAACTACAGTTGCTTCAAGGTTCTCCTTGGCAGCTGCAGCCATGAACTTATCAAGGTCTTGAGGATGAACTACTACAGCCATTCTCTCCTGGGATTCTGAGATAGCGATCTCAGTACCGTCAAGACCGTCGTACTTCTTCGGTACGGCATCAAGATTGATGTTAAGTCCGGCAGCAAGCTCACCGATTGCAACGGATACACCGCCTGCACCGAAGTCGTTGCATCTGATGATGAGTCTTGTAACTTCAGGATATCTGAAAAGTCTCTGGAGCTTTCTCTCTGTAGGAGGATTACCCTTCTGTACCTCTGATCCGCAGGTTACAACTGACTGTGTATCGTGAGCCTTGGATGAACCGGTAGCGCCGCCGATTCCGTCACGGCCTGTTCTGCCGCCCAAAAGAACAACGATGTCACCTGCCTGAGGTCTTTCTCTGACGATATTGGATGCGGGTGCTGCACCTACAACGGCACCGATCTCCATCCTCTTTGCGATATAACCGGGATGGTAAACTTCATCAACCAAACCTGTAGCAAGACCGATCTGGTTACCATATGAGGAATAGCCTGCAGCTGCTGTGCGGCAGAGCTTCTTCTGTGAGAGCTTGCCCTTGAGTGTAAGCTCAACAGGAACAGTAGGATCGCCTGCGCCTGTAACTCTCATTGCCTGATATACATAAGATCTTCCTGAGAGAGGGTCTCTGATAGCGCCGCCTAAGCATGTGGCTGCACCACCGAACGGTTCGATCTCGGTAGGATGGTTATGAGTCTCGTTCTTAAACATGAAGATGTAGTCTTCAGGCTTACCGTCGACTTCGATCCTTACCTTGATGGAGCAAGCATTGATCTCTTCGGACTCGTCGAGGTCAGCGAGCTTGCCGTCCTTCTTAAGCTTCTTGCCGGCGATGGTACCGATATCCATAAGACAGATGGGCTTTTGTGAGATACGGTCGCCGTAAACATCTTCTCTTGTAGCGAGATAATCTTTATATGTTTCCCTGATCTCGGCTGTGAGCTCGTCATCACCTTCGAACTTGATGTCTGTGAGGTTTGTAAGGAATGTTGTATGACGGCAGTGATCTGACCAGTATGTATCGAGAACTTTGATCTCTGTAACTGTAGGTACTCTTCCCTGCGTCTTAAAGAAATCCTGAACGAACTTGATATCAGCAAAACTCATAGCAAGTCCCATGGACTTTCTTAAGTTTTCGAGATCATCGTCAGACATATCGAGGAAACCGTCAACGTTTGCAACTGTTGTCGGGATGTCGTACTTGTCGATAAGTGTTGCCGGCTTCTCTGCTGATGCTTCTCTGGCCTCAACGGGGTTGATGAGATAAGACTTGATCTTCTCCTTCTCATCTTCTGATACAGAACCGTAGAATGCTATGATGCGTGCGCACTTAACGATAGGTCTTTCCTTGGCTGTCATGAACTGGATGCACTGTGCAGCGGAATCTGCTCTCTGGTCGTACTGACCTGGCAAAGACTCGATGATGAGTACATATGCAGCATCACTGAGATCAACAGACTCATCGTAGAGGATATCTACAGGCGGTTCGCTGAATACAACGGTCTTGGCATTATCGTATTCTTCATCAGTAACACCTGATACATCGTAACGATTGATAACGCGGACTTTGTCGATGCCAGATACGTTAAGATCGTATTTGACATCGTGAAGGATTCCGCCTGCTTCAACGTTAAAGCCTTCTTTCTTCTCGGACAGTACTCGTCTTACATCATTCTCGTTCATAAGGTTTCTCCTGTTGAAATTTTTAATTACAGATTATCAGCGCTCTTAGAGAGCAGTTCGGTGTTGTACTTGAGGAATCTCTCAAGACCTTCGCTGTCAAGAGATCCGTGAGCAAGCTTAGCCTGATCGTAGATGTGCTGTGCCAGGCGGTCAGCCTCTTCCTTCTTCGTGCCCATTGATTCAAGAGCCTCAAGCTTTGTAATGAGCGGGCTGTCGGTATTAACGACAAGCTCTTCAGTCTCAGGGAACATGTCAGCCATATCCTCAGCGGACATGTTGTTCATTGACATCATTCTCTCATACTGGGCGCGCATTTCCTTCATTCTTCTGTTGTGCTCTGCTTCGCGGATAAGAGCAGGAAGATTATCTTTTCCCATCTCCTGCGCGAAAACGATGAGCTTCTCATCGCCAACCGCACTTCTGAAGAATTCCTTGAGCTTATTCTTGGTATCTTCATCAGCTTCATTGCCGGAAAGCTCTGAGTCAACTCTCTTGAACTTATAATCAGGCTTTCTCATCTCGAGATAAGACATGAAGTTATTGTCGATCTCTTCATCCATCACAACAACTTCATAGCCGTCGTTCTTACTCATCTCAACATAAGCAGCCTGTGCCTTGGGATCAGTTGTATATCTGATAGTCTTCTTATCTTCTGAAGTAAGTTCTACCAATGTCTTAAACGCGCCGTCGACAGTCTTGAAGAGGCAGATGCCGTCGACCTTATCGAAGAACTTCTCTTCCTTCATCATGCCGTACTTGACGAATACGGAGATATCGGACCAGTACTTCTCATAATCTTCTCTCTGCTTCTTGAAGAGGTCGTTAAGCTTATCGGATACCTTCTTGATGATGTGGCCTGAAAGCTTCTTAACATACTCATCCTGCTGCAGTGCCGAACGTGAGACATTGAGCGGGAGATCAGAACAGTCAAGGCATCCCTGCAAGAGGAACAGGAAATCCGGAATGATCTCTTCAATGTTATCTGCAACGAATATCTGGTGATTATAGATCTTGATCCTTCCCTCAAGTGACTGATAGATGTTGTCTGTCTTGGGGAAATAAAGAATACCCTGCAGCGTGAACGGATAATCCATGTTGAGGTGGATCCAGAAAAGAGGATCCCTGCCGTCATTAAATACGCTGTGGTAGAACTGCTTATATTCAGATTCCGTGCACTCTGAAGGCTTCTTTGTCCACAGAGGTGATTTATTGTTTACGGGAACATAAGAGATCGGTGAAGGCTGATATGTCTCGCCCTTCTCCTCAGCTTCCTTCTTACGCTTCTGCTCGGCTTCCTCATGAAGTCTGTCAGACTTGGTATCAACAAAGTAGATGTCTGCAGGTGCAAAGTAGCAATACTTGCGGATAGTCATTCTGATCGTTGCAGAATCGAAGATCTTGACCGCATCTTCCGAGAGCTTGAGGGTAATTACGGTACCTCTTGTCTCTTTATCAGACGGCAATATCTCAAAATCCATACCGTCACCAGACTTCCAGATTACAGGCTCAGAACCTTCGATGAAGCTCTTTGTGTTGATAGTAACTTCGTCAGCTACCATGAATGCTGAATAGAATCCTAAGCCGAAGTGACCGATGATGCCTGTCTTATCAGTTGATTCCTGCTGATATTTGGTAACAAAATCAAGAGCTCCCGAGAATGCGATCTGGTTGATATACTTCTCAACCTCATTCTCAGTCATGCCGATACCATTATCTTCGAATGAGATAGTCTTGTTATCGTCATCGTAAGTAACTGTGATCCTGTAATCCTGATCCTGCTGTTCCTTCTCTGCCTTACCGAGCTCAACAAGTCTTCTGTGCTTTGCTATGGCATCAGCGCAGTTAGATACGAGCTCACGGATGAAGATATCCTTATCCTCATAAAGCCATTGTCTGATAACCGGAAAAATATTCTCTGTCGTAACTGATATCTTTCCTGATTTAGCCTCCATTTATACCACCTCCAAATTATTATCCGATCAGGCTCTTCTTCGTAGCCTCAATATATTCAGATGTATATTCCTGATACATCTTAGAGATCATCTGCAAAACATTGTTCTTTGCAGACTTAAATTCATAATCATCAATGAATCTTACAGGCAGGATGTCAAAAGGCGTGCTGCTTACAAATACGGCATCAGATTGCGTATCAAGCTCTTCAGGCGCAAATGTGCCTATCTCAAGTTCGAGGCCTGAACGCTTAAGAGCTTCCATAACTCTCTTCCTTGTAATACCTATAAGGATCTTGGAATCAGGAGCCGAATAGACCTTGCCGTTTCTTATAACGAACAGATTGGACATAGAGCCCTCGTAGAGCTTGCCTTCGTTATCGGTAAGAACGAGTTCAAAAGGAAGTCCGTGTGAATTCTCCTGCTTAAACTTCTCGTTGACCGTCGTCTTATAGTCTCCCCTGAATATCTTAAGATTTGGAGTCTTCCTCTCCCAGTTAAGAATACTTGTGTTTATGCCGTGCTCGAAAAGTTCTTCCCCGGGCAAAGTAATATCTGCCTGATGTATAAGTAATACTTCATTAGTAAGTACAATTCTTATAGAACCTTCTTTAACTCCATCAAGACCTATGAAGCTGTATGCTTCAGATAAGATCTTAGCCGTATCGACAGGAAAACCCTCGAGGCCCATAACTGAATTAACGAGTCTTGCGAGGTGATCTTCAGCGAATAAAAGAACACCGTCTTTTACCCTGACGGTCTCATAATATATTCTGGTATCAACGGGTTTTACGAGAGATTCTGTCAGTTCCGAGCTGACTCTGTAATACTTGCCGCAATAAAGATAGCCCTTGCCGGTCAGATGTTCCATCAATGGATAAGCCATTAGAGTCCAAATCTCCCAAAAGATTATTCGGTGCATATTATGCCACATATGATTGTATACAAAACCATCTTTTTTTAGAACATTGAAAGAGCAAAAACATGCACAAAAAAATAATTCTTTTTCTTATTTGCTTTTATAAGACGCCGTTATTAAAATTTATGTGTTGACTTGCCGGGAATGCAAGTGTATGATATGCGAAGTTTATACAGAAGCATGCATAAATATTCATAAATTGGAGGTGCCTTATGGCAAAAGAAAAATTCTTACTGGCTTATTCAGGCGGACTTGATACTTCTATCATCATCCCGTGGCTCCTTGAGCACTATGACTGTGAAGTCGTAGCTTACTGCGGCGAAGTCGGTGTTGGTGTAGATCACGACTATCTTGAGAAGAAGGCTCTTAAGTGCGGAGCGGTCAAGTGCATTATCGAAGACATTTCAGAGGAGTTCGTTTCTGACTTTGTCTTCCCTACTCTCAAGGCTAATGCAGTTTACGAGGGTAAGTACCTGCTTGGTACATCCATGGCACGTCCGGTTATCGCAAAGCACTTCGTTGAAGCAGCTCACGCTAACGGATGCACAACTATCGTACACGGCTGCACAGGTAAGGGCAACGACCAGGTAAGATTCGAGCTCTCCATCAAGGCTCTTGATCCTGACATGAAGATATTAGCTCCCTGGAGGATCTGGGATATCAAGTCACGTGACGAAGAGATCGACTACGCTCAGGCACGTGGAATCGACGTTCCTGTAACCAAGGAGAACAACTACTCCAAGGACGAGAACCTCTGGCACCTCTCTCACGAAGGTATGGACTTGGAAGATCCTGCAAACGAGCCTGATCTCGACAAGATCTTGGAGCTCATGGTATCACCCGAGAAGGCACCTGATACTCCTACATATGTAACCATCAAGTTCGAGAAGGGTATCCCTGTTGAAGTTGACGGACAGAAGCTCTCACCTGCTGACCTTTTGAGATACTGCAACAAGGTTGCTGCAGCTAACGGCGTAGGTATCGCTGACATCGTTGAGAACCGTCTTGTCGGCATGAAGAGCCGCGGCGTTTATGAGACTCCCGGCGGAACACTTCTCTTCGCTGCTCACAGAGAGCTCGAGCTCTTAACAGTTGAGCGTGACACCATCCACTATAAGGACCTCATAGCTCAGAAGTTCTCCGAACTCGTATACTACGGTCAGTGGTTCCACCCTTTGAGAGAAGCTCTCTCCGCATTCGTAGATAAGACACAGGAAGTTGTTACAGGTGAAGTTAAGATGAAGCTCTATAAGGGCAACTGCACACCTGCAGGCACAACATCACCCTTCTCTCTCTACGATCCTGAGATCGCTACATTCGAGGCTGATGACGTTTACAACCAGGCAGACGCAGGCGGATTCATCAACTGCTTCGGTCTCCCTATGAAGGTCAACGCAAAGATGAAGCAGAAGAACGGTTTACTCTGATTCTTTACTGAGATTTATGAGGGCTGTCTCTTATGTTGAGACAGCCCTTTTTAATTATTAAGGAGGCATCGTATGCAGATTACATACAGGCTTATGACGATCGATGATTACGAGCAGGCATATGATCTTTGGATCTTATGCGGCAACGGTCTTAATGATAAGGATGATTCAAAAGAAGGCATCGAGAAGTATCTTGTCCGTAACCCCTCCACTTCCTTTGTTGCCGTTTGTGAGGGCAAGGTTGTTGGTGTAATATTATGTGGACACGACGGCAGACGCGGAATCATCCAGCACGCCTGCGTATCACCTGATCACAGACGCGAAGGTATCGGCGGCAAGCTGGTTGATCTGGCTCTTGATTCTCTTAAGGCTGAGGGTATTAATAAAGTTCTTCTCGTCGCATTCAAAAAGAATGAGGGCGGCAACGCGTTCTGGGAATCCCAGGGATTTACGCTTCGTGAAGATCTGAACTATCGTAACAAAGCTTTGGCAGAGATGGTCAGGATCGATCCTGATTACATAAAGGAGTAAGCATATGGCAAAGAAAATGTGGGCAGGACGCTTCGAGAAAGCGACCGACAAAGAAGTAAACGATTACAACTCTTCCCTTCCTTTTGACTGCAAGATGTACAGTCAGGACATAGAAGGTTCGATCGCTCATTCACAGATGCTCGCCAAGCAGGGCGTTATATCCGATAAGGATGCTGAGGATATCAAGAACGGTCTTCTCTCAATCAAGGAAGATATCGAATCCGGCAAGCTGACATTTAATTCAGATGCTGAAGATATCCATATGTTTATCGAAGAAGAGCTCACAAACCGTATCGGTGATGCCGGCAAGCGCCTTCACACAGGACGCTCCAGAAATGACCAGGTCGCTTTGGACCAGCGTCTTTACATGGTTGATGAGGCCGTAGAGATCGTTGAGTTATTAGATGACCTGATCGATGTACTCGTTGATATTGCAAAGGCAAACATTGAGACATACATGCCCGGCTATACTCACCTTCAGAGAGCACAGCCCATCACATATGCTCACTATCTTTCAGCTTATATTGAGATGTTTAAGCGTGACATAGACCGTATTAATGAAGCTAAAGACCGTGCCAACGTCTCTCCGCTCGGATCCGGCGCTCTTGCAGGAACAACATATCCTCTTGACCGTGAGTTTGTTGCAGAGCAGCTCGGAATGAACGGCGTAACTCTCTGCTCTTTGGACGGCGTTGCTGACAGAGACTTTGCTATCGAGTTTGCTTCCGCATGCTCAATTCTCATGATGCACTTATCCAGAATGAGCGAAGAGATCATCCTCTATGCTTCACAGGAATTCAAGTTCTATGAATTAGACGACGCATATTCTACAGGTTCATCCATGATGCCCCAGAAGAAGAATCCTGATGTAGCAGAGCTTACCCGTGGTAAGACCGGCCGCGTATATGGCGATCTTATCTCACTGCTCGTTATCATGAAGGGCCTGCCTCTTACATATAACAAGGACATGCAGGAAGTTCAGGAAGCAATGTTCGACTGCATCGACACTATAAAGGCAGTCCTTCCTCCCTTCACCGGCATGATCAAGACCATGACGATCCGGAAGGACAACATGGAAGCAGCTGCTCTTGGCGGATTTACGAACGCTACTGACCTTGCTGACTACCTTGTTAAGAAGGGACTTCCCTTCCGTGAGACTCACGCTATCTCAGGTAAGCTCGTTCATTACTGCATCGAGAACGGCATCTCACTTCTTGATGTCTCACTCGATAAGCTTAAGGAGTTCTCTCCTGCATTCGAAGAAGATGTATACGATGCTATCTCCTTAAAGACCTGCGTTGAAGGACGTAAGCTCATAGGAGGCCCTGCACCTGATACTGTTAAGAAATATTTAGACGAGATCTGAATTCAAGCAGGCTGCGGTAAGCAGCCTGTTTTTTATGGCTGATACTTAAATCTGAACAGCATCACCTTTTCATTCTCAATTCTATATAGCAGTCTGTAATCAGAATCGATAATACACTCACGGAACCCTTCGTAACGGCCAAACAGATGCGTGTCTTCGAATTCCTCACTGACCTTGCCATGAAGCGATAACGATTCAACACAGGCACTTAAGTTCTTGATGTTTAATCCACGCTTCCATGATTCGCTTAGATCATTCATAAACATTCTTGATGGAATAATATCTCTCATATTTTCATCGCCTCGAAAAAAAACTCGTCAAACGAAGAATACGACCTGTAGTTCTCAGGATTCTTCATCATGTCATCGTATTCAGCAAGAACCAGAAGCATCTCATTTGAAGGAATTCTTTTAATGTCAAAAGGGATTCCTTCCGTATTCACAGCTGCTTTTAAGAACATGGTAACAGCAACGGACATATTCAGTCCGAGGTCAGAAAAGAGCTTATCTGCTTCCCGTTTAAGATCTTCATCAATGCGAAAATTGACATTGACAGTAGCCATTAGTCTGCCTCCTATAATCCATCTATTTGAATCAAGGAGAATCCTATATATCACAGGATTATTCCTAAACTCTAATAATCGAATTATAGGAAAAAGCGCAAACGTTGTACCTACAATGTAAAGAGTTGTTTTACGGTTTTCGAGGTTTCAGACCAAAAGTGTCCTAACAATCAATTATCAAGCCTGCGATAAACTTCCTGCTGGGCAGCTTCTAAGAAAACCTCAGGCTTACATTCATTGTAATTTCTCATATAGTCTTCCCATGAGGCGTCGAAGTCATAATCGATAACGACTTTGGGGAGCCACTCGTGTTTGCACTCTGTCATAGCCATAAATGTAGAACCTTCGCTTGTAGTTGAAGATAAAGAATTAGACCATGACCAAAGCGGATACCAGGGATATGACTCGCATTCAACAGAGCCTAAGAATTCTACATAATTGTTGGCACCATAAGCCTCAAAACAATCAACAAGTGAATCAGGCAATGTAGCCAGGTACTCAGAAGGCTGTTCAGCAGGCATTCTGCAATTGATACCGTCTTCGCTTAATCCGTGCCACTGAGGGAAATACGAATATTCACAAGTATGAGACATAAGATAAGTCGGGTCGCTCCACAGAGCTCTCATATCTTCTGTTCTGTAATACTGACCGTATTCGTCAATTAGATAATCCTGACCTTCAATTCCCCAGAATCTCAAGTCATGGATCTCCTGGCTCAAAAGATCGTTAAGGAATTTAAATGCCAAATCAGGATCGTAACAACTGGTTGTAATAGCGATTCCGGAAGCATAATTAGTCTCTCCGCCGTAAGAGTGATACTGCTGATTCATTCCGTTCTCGGCAACCAGACCAAGAGGAACATAATCGCAGCCGATTTCACTTAAAGTGTATTTGCTTCCGTCAGTACCATAAAGCGTATCGTTGCAGACCCATGAATAGTTATAGTAGAAGTCCCAATACTGATCGAACATGCCGAGTACGCGGCCTGAGCAGATCTTAGCAGTGTATTCATCGTAAGTCTGGATGGAGAAGTCAGGATCCATGTAACCCTTTTCGTATTCTTCGTTAAGCTTTCTGAAGTAATCCCTTGCTGTTGCGGTGGTGTTATAGTCAACGACAATGGGGTTATCTTCACCTGCATCGACATTAACGATAACGCATCCGTCATTGGGATAACCGTCGAGGAACATCGGGGCACTCTCAAGGCCGAAGATCCTCCAGTCTTCACAGATACATGTATAAGGAATTACAGAAGAACCATCAGGCATCTCAGAGTTTGCATCTGCATATCTCTCAAGAAGATCGAAGTATTCATCAAGAGTCTCGATCTTAGGATATCCCGCCCATTCAAGTACACGAGCCTGGATCCAGAATGCAGAAGCGTTGTGGATGGTTGTTGTATCTTTCTCATAGAAGTTATCGAAAACATTTGCCCAATAGATATGACCGTCCGGCATACGGAATCTGTCCCACTCTTCATCAGTGTAAAGAGACCTTAGATTAGGATACATCTCGAGATAATCGTCCCAGGCAATAAGACAATTATTCTCATAGAGATCTACATTATATTCAGCGCCGTCAATGAAGTCAGGAAAACTACCTGATGCGATAATGGAAGCTACAGCTTCCTGGGCAAGCTGTCCTTCTAGCCATACCTCATTTACCATGACGCCCGTCTTCTCTGCAATAAGTCCCTTGATATCATTGTCGTAATCTTTCTCGTTACCGATATAAGATCCGAAGAAAGTGAATTCGGTATAGGAATCATAAGGTGATACAGTAGGCGTCGGAGGCGGAGTGTCAGTTACTCCGATATCTGTTTCTGTCGGATTAGGCTCTGAATACATAGGCTTCGAAGGTTCAGGATTCTTATTGACATGTCCCGAATTAGAGCCTGTTTCAGTGCATGAACACAATGATGCGATCATTGCCAATGCCAATGCCGCAGCAAATGATTTCTTCAGTCTATTCATAGTTTATCCCCCGTTTAGAATCGAATCTAAAAACACAATTTAATTATATATGTTTAATAGACATCTTAAACGGGAGAAATTCAACCTATTAAAGTGAGAAACTATGAATAATTACCTCTCCATGAGCCAGATTTCAGAAGATTTAGGCTGCAACGTGGAACCGCCGCCAAAATCATGTATAGTTCCTGAGATTAGTTCTCTGGCCTGTCCGCAGCCTGCATCAAAATGAGCTGTGAACGGCTGATCGTCCATATTGAGGGCAACCATTACCCTCTCATCACCGGAATTGCGCTCGAAGATACACTGCTTATTGTTGAGCACTACGATCCTGATACCGCCGTAATTCAGCGCGCGGCTGTTCTTCTTGATCTCAGATAATCTGGCGACGTGATCAGTGAGAAGATTCCATTCGGGCTTATCAAACGAGACACGGAGTGCAGGGTCGCCTTCTTCTTTTCGGGCTTTGGCACCCCACTCGGAACCATAATAAACACAGGGGATTCCGGGCATCGTAAAAACCAAAGTATAAACAAGCGGTAATAAGCTCTCATCGTTAAGAATGGAAGCGATCCTCGATACATCGTGATTATCGGCAAAAGACAGGAGATGCGCTCCCCTGCAGACAGTCCAGTCTTCAGGACCAAATAGTCTCATAAGGGAATGCATTATCTCGAACATATTATAGGAATTGAACGAAGAATAGATTCCCTTGTAGCACTGATAATTCGTAAGTGAGTGAAGATGCATCTCATTAAGCATTCTGCCGTATTCACCGTGAAGGACTTCGCCTAGAAGGAAGAAATCATTTTTCTTAGAATCGGTGAACTCTCGAAGTCTTCTTAAGAACTCGTGATCAAGGCAGTAAGCAACATCAAGACGGAGGCCGTCTATATCAAAATAATCGATCCAGTAATTGACCTTATCCAGGATGTGATTGACAACAGCAGGATTTCTTAGGTTAAGCTTTACAAGGTCGTAATTGCCTTCCCAGCCTTCATACCAGAATCCGTCATTATAGTTGGAATTGCCGTCAAATGAGAGATGGAACCAATCCTTATAAGGAGAGTCCCAGCGCTTCCCCTGAACATCCTTAAATGCCCAGAAGCCCCTGCCGACGTGATTGAACACACCGTCAAGAACGACTCTGATCCCTTCTTTATGAAGTGCATCAACAACGTTTTTGAAGTCTTCGTTAGTTCCGAGTCTGGTGTCTATAAGACCGTAATCTCTAGTGTTGTATCCGTGAGTATCTGATTCAAATACCGGTGAGAAATAAATGGCATTGATGCCGAGCTTTTTCATGTGCGGTATCCAGTCAAGAACCTTAAGTATCCTGGATTCGGGCTTACCGTCGTTCTCAAATGGTGCTCCGCAGAATCCGAGAGGATATATCTGATAGAACACCGATTCTTCATACCACATTTAAGTTTTTCCTTCTTTCTTCTCATCTATACGCATCTTTATGGTCCTTATGGCACCTGCCGCGCCCATTATGAATATGACCGCAACGACTACAATACCGATATATTTCTCGATCTGTATCGCGAGCAAAGACAGATTGCCTTCATCTCTATGTGACAATGCCCACTCAAGAGACAACACAGATACCATGGCATCGACAATGCCGATCTTTCTTAATGCAAGAGCTGTAAGAGATTTGGATTTGTGAGCTTTGAAGATGTTGATCACTGCGAGCAGGACCTTATAAATAACGTAAATGCCAAATGCATATACGAGTATGCCCGGATAATCGTGAACCACGTTGTTCTTGGCGATAAGATAAACGTTATAAGCGAGCAGAATATCAAGCAGTATCAGATTCCTGGAGAACTTACGGTAGTTAACTCTCTCGCTGAATCTCTTGCTCTTGAACACTGCTCCCCTTCCCGCTCTGTAAAGGACATTTACTCTGAGCATGCAGAGCAGGAAGTAATAGACAGACATGATGAACACCCAGAGAGACCTCGAGAAGATCACCATTGCGAGCAGGAAGAAAGAATAACAGATATCAAAAACTACGGACGGCAGCGTCAGAGCAACCGTTTTACGCTTGTAATCGGTTACGTATTCCCATGCCCGTCTGAACCGGGATTTCTTCTTTACGGGTGCAGAAGTCTCAGCAGGCTCAAGATTTACTTCGTTCTCAGTTTTTTCGATCTTCTCTTCACTCATCTGAATCAGTTGCGCATTGAATGGATAGGTGCTGGTATTCTTCCGCCTCTGTGGATAAAGTCAGCACAGGAAGCGCGGTTAACGTCCATGATAGGTGCAGTACCGAGAAGTCCGCCGAACTCAACGCTGTCACCAACGGTCTTGCCGGGTACCGGAATAAGTCTTACGGCTGTAGTCTTGTTATTGAATGTTCCGATGGCCATCTCATCAGCGATAATGCCTGAGATCGTCTCAGCTGTTGTATCTCCGGGAACAGCGATCATGTCAAGACCGACGGAACATACGCATGTCATAGCTTCAAGCTTCTCAAGTTTTAATGATCCTGAGACGGCTGCTGCGATCATGCCTTCATCTTCAGATACGGGAATAAATGCGCCCGAAAGGCCGCCGACATAAGAAGAAGCCATGATCCCGCCCTTCTTAACTGCGTCATTAAGCATTGCAAGAGCTGCTGTAGTACCCCATGTACCGCAGGTCTCAAGTCCGAATTCTTCTAAGAGCCTTGCTACAGAGTCTCCAACTGCAGGAGTCGGAGCAAGTGACAGGTCGATGATCCCGAACGGAACATTGAGTCTCTCGGAGGCTTCTCTTGCTACAAGCTCACCTACTCTGGTGATCTTGAATGCTGCCTTCTTGATAGTCTCAGCGACAACACCCAAATCCTTGTCCTTAACGCCTTCTAAAGCGTGTTTTACAACACCGGGGCCTGAGATTCCGACATTGATAACGCATTCAGGCTCGCCGGGACCTAAGAAAGCTCCTGCCATGAACGGATTGTCTTCAGGTGCGTTCGCGAAAACAACGAGCTTGGCACAGCCCAATGCTCCGCTGTCTTTTGTAGCTTCAGCAGTCTTCTTGATGATCAAGCCCATGTCACGGACAGCATCCATGTTGATGCCGGTCCTTGTGGAAGCCACATTAACGCTTGAGCAGACATATTCTGTAGATGCCAGTGCTTCAGGTATTGAATTTATAAGAACCTTGTCAGAATAGGTATAACCCTTCTGTACCAGAGCAGAAAAGCCGCCGATGAAGTTGACGCCGCATGTTCTTGCAGCTTTATCCAATGCCTTGGCAAAAGGAGTGTAATCCTTGGCTCCGCAGGCAGCTGCAACTATTGATACAGGCGTAACGGATATTCTCTTGTGAATGATCGGGATACCGTACTTCTTGCTGATGAGTTCACCTGTTTCAACGAGCTTTCCTGCATATTTGCAGATCTTGTCATATATCCTGTTGCAAGATTCTTCGACAGTGGGTGCAGCACAATCCATCAGCGAGATACCCATAGTGATCGTACGGATATCAAGATGCTGATCGTTGAACATCTGCATCGTCTCAATTATTTCGCGATCGTTAATCATAAATACCTCTTAAATAGTTATCAGATTGTGTGCATGGCATTGAAAAGGCCTGTGTGCTGGATCGTAATCTGAACACCAAGCTTCTTGCCTAATTCATTAAGCTTATCTGAAATATCGGATTCCTCGATAACAACATCCTTAAGGTCTACCATCATGACCATGGTAAAGATGTCATCCAAGATCGTCTGTGAGATATCGTTGATGTTGATACCATAATCTGCAAGAAGGCGTGAGACATCTGCGATGATACCTACTCTGTCTCTGCCTAAAACTGTAACAACGGCTGTATTCTTTTCCTGATTCATATACAAACACCTCCTGCAATACTGGTTTGATTTTAACGCTAATATCGGTAAAACAACATTGATTATTGAATCTTTGGTTGATCAAGCAAAGAAACGGCAAGTTTATTGGCGCATTTTATTCCGTCAATGCAGGAAGACATAATGCCTCCGGCATAACCGGCACCTTCACCGCACGGGTAAATGCCTTTAATGGCAGTGCTCTGCAAAGTCTCAGGATCTCTCACTATCCTTACTGGCGATGAGCTTCTGGCCTCAACTGCAGTAAGAACGGAATCCGGATCATCAAAACCCTTGATCTTCCTGCCCATTTGGGCTACGCCGTCTTTTATCGTATCCAGGATCTCCTGAGGGAATACATCTGCAAGATTACCTGCGCTTACGCCAGGCATATAAGATGGCTTAACCTTGCCGAATTCCGAAGTAGTCTTATTCTTCATCAGATCACCGTATCTGACGGATGGTGCTCTGCCGCTCTCACCGCCTGCAACAAAGGCCAAGTGCTCTAATTCCTCCTGGAACTTAATTCCGTCCAAAACGCCGTCACCATAGTCATTACTGTCAACGGGGACCAGAATGGCACTGTTGGAATTAACTGAGTCTCTGGACCTGTAGCTCATGCCGTTAGTACACACGCTCTGATTATCGCTCTGTGCAGCAACAACTTCGCCGCCCGGGCACATGCAGAAGGTATAGAGTTTCCTGCCTGTTTTTGTATCACAGGAGAGCTTATAGATTGCAGGTGTCACATCGGGTGACTTATCCGAATCGAATCCGAACTGAGCCGTATCAATATCAGATCTTAAGTGCTCTATCCTGACGCCGACCGAGAATGGCTTAGACTGCATGTCCATCCCAAGCCTGTTAAGTGCTCTGAAAGTATCTCTGCTGGAGTGCCCTATGGCAAGTATCAGTTTGTCACAAGGGATCTCATATGTTCCATCATCGCATTCTACGGTGACAGATCTGAGAACACCATTCTCAGCTTTATATCCCAGGAAAGTATTATTGAATCTCACTTCTCCGCCTAATGATACTATCTCCTCACGGATGGAAGTAACGACGTTTCTAAGCCTGTCAGTACCGATATGGGGATGAGCATCGTACATGATGTCAGCAGGCGCTCCGTGGGCTATCATGGCGGAAAGAACGTAATCCTTAAGCCCTGAACTTATTCCCGAATAGAGCTTGCCGTCAGAGAATGTGCCGGCGCCGCCCTCGCCAAATTGTATATTTGAATTGGGCTTGATCTTTGTTTTGCCCTGCTTGAAAAGCTCAGTGTCCCTGACTCTCTCTTCCATCTCAGGACCGCGCTCTAATACAATGGGTCTTAATCCGTATCTGGCGAGAACCATAGCTGCATAAAGGCCCGAAGGACCGGTTCCGACGACTACAGGTCTTTTAAAATCATTGTTTTCGAGTTGACCAATATAAGGCAAAGCCGCAAGGTCTATCTCTTTATTACGCGCTTCCTTCTCTTCTGGAGTTATGAAATCAAAGCGGTAATTGATAATGACTCTACCGCGTCTGGCATCGATAAACTTCTTGGATATATCAAGTATCAGAGAACCGTCTTCGACCTTGCTTAAGGCTTTCCGCATTGCATTAGTGCCTGAACGCCTGATCTCTCTGACAATTATCACCGAATCAGGAGTTTTAGCAGTTACTTTATCTTCAAATACTTCGGGCTTAACTTTTATCTCAAACATTTTGAGATATACCTTCCGCTGCAAGCGCTGCCGATGTCCACACCCACTGGAGGTTATAACCTCCGCAGATGCCGTTAACGTTGACAGCTTCACCGATTATATAAAGTCCGGGGCAGCCTTTTACCATCATGTTATCGTCAAGCTTGGAGAGCTTGAAACCGCCCGAAGAGACTTGTGCCTTATCCACATCACCGTATCCTGTAATTGGAACCGGGAATGCATATAACAGGTTGGAGAGTTCTGCGATCCTCTTATCGTCCAACTCTCTCAAAGTCATCTTGTCGCACTTTAAGCCCATATTCTTGAACACGAATTCCGTAATGCCGCGAAGGAGCATTCCTGACAGTGCATCAGCGCAGTTTCTGTGAGCATACATCTGTCTTCTGATATAGATCATCTGCAAGATCTCACCTGCAGATTTGCCAGTAAGATTAAGCACGGCCTTGATGTCAGTCTCACCATTATCTATGAGCTCAACAACGCTTCCTGAAACGTCCATAACGCAAATGCCTGAGATTCCACCATCTTTGGTAAACAGTATCTCCCCTTCGGAATTAGCCTTAATATGGCCCTTCGAATCAATGATCTTAACATCCCCTCTGCATCTGATGCCTGCAAGTCCCTTGATTCCCGGAATGTCAGATGACAAAGATGTAAGCGCGGGTTTAAACGGCACAAAGAATGAATCGTCAGCGATCTTGCCGATGATATTTACAACATCACCTGTGGATCCTGTTACAGGATAAGTGATTCCGCCTGTGGCTATAACTACGTTTTTTGCAAGATATTTGCAGCCTGATTCGGTCTTGATATCAAATACCTGACTGGATCTCTCGACCGATACAACGCGTTCCTTAAAAACGGTCTCGATATTGTTATCGCTAAGATAGAATCTTAGAGAATCAACAACAGTGGAACTCTTATAAGTAGACGGGTAAACAAGAGAACCTTTCTCTTCAAGAACCACACCAAGGATATTCTCATAGAAATCCAGCGTCTCAGTTGCTCCATATCTGTTAAGACTGGATGTAAGCCTGTGATAGTCATCAGTATTGTATTTAGCCGGATCGATATCGGTATTTGTAAGATTACATCTGCCGCTTCCTGTCAGTGCGAGTTTGCGGCCTACCCTGCCTCCGCCTTCAATCAGAAGGATCTTCTTACCTGCATAAAGCGTTCTGGCAAGACTGGCAGCACAATACATTCCTGCAGCACCGCCGCCGATAATTACTACTTCGTACACATTACTCTTCATTTCCTGTTATCCCGTTCCTGTTATCCCATTGCCAAAGCCAGTGTTCTTCTATACTTCGTAGCATCAAGCGGATGACAATCAGCTTCTTTAATTATCTTATCAGCAAGCTTATTCAGATCATTGATATCACCACTTATCAGTTCCAGCTCGAGCTCACATATCTCTTCAGTCTTTTGAGGATCGGAACCTCTTATCGTGCCATAGTCCATACAGGCTTCGATCCTGCTTTGATAATAATTGAGTTCAAATACAGTTCTGCAAAATGAATTGCAGCATATGACCTTAAGATCATCATCTGTAAGCCCTTCAAATATTTCATCCAAATAACTTACAGGGTCTTCGCCTGAAGCCTTATTCTTAAATTCAGAGATAGAGAATAACCCCGTATCGCTTTTGACGTTCCATTCCATGCGCTGATGAAGACCGCCTGATACCTTGCCGCCGCATTTAACCGTGAACTCGTATTCGTCAATGCCAATAGCTGAATAATGTCTTACTCTGACCATTCCGTCGCGACCGTTAAGAGTCAGGCTATTTGTATCAAGATATGAGTTTTCGAGATAAACAGGCGTAATATCGTCACAGATCTTACAGAGTTTCCGGAAAACATCAGACTCCGCAAACTTAAATAAGCTCTCTTTGTCCTTAAAACCCAGCTTAACTTCGGTCTCCATAAAAGAATCCTTAATTAATAGTATGTACGCCGCTTGTTGATACTACGCAGAGTTTATTGCCCGAGATAAAATTCATTCTGATGATGTCTTCGTCAACTGCGAAGTCATCGATGATAATGCCGGATGTGTTATAAATGAACACTCTTCTGTCTACGCTTATTGCATAGTAACTGTCGTTCTGGGCAACACAGATGATGTTTGAACCGATGTTCGAGTTATAGATAACGCTGTCATTCGAATTGATTATCGCGAGCTTATTAAGCTGATTGATGCCGTCAGAATAAGTAACAAACAGATTGCCGCTTACATTCTTAACGTAACCGATAGCAGAGAAATCAAAATTCATCTGCGTAAGCGTATCGTCCTTAACTTCATAAAGTGCATTGGATGTAAAGCAGCAGAGCTTTTCTCCTATAAAGCAGATGGAAGCAAAGATAACACTGTCATCTGTTGTGTATACGGCGTGGTCTTCAACTTCATATCCCTTATCCGTATTTTTGATCGAGAACACACGGATATAAGGAACGATAACGGCACCGCTCGTATTGATGGTCGAAACTGCAAGGAGCGATGAATCCTTGTTAAAAGCACAGCAGATGGGAAATCCGGAGTTATAAGAAGTCCATACTGCAAGTTCATTACCTTTGTCATCAAATATGGAAACTTCACCGAATGTATCGTCATTACCGCTGATAACAGCAATAAAACCGTCTTCTGACATCTGAACTGACTTAACAGGATCTGCCATAGGCTTTGTATACCAGACGCCATCCTTATCAAGTACTGTAAAGCTGTATCCGTCGCGGTCAAATACAGTTACAAAGTCTTCGAAAACCACACATTGAGGATTCTGATATGAGATGGACTGCGAGAAAACTTCAGAACCAGAGAGCGTCAGATAAGCGATTCGCTCAGATGTAACCTTGATAACACCGTCCCCATAAGGATAGAGCTTCTGTGCTTCTGAGTACTCGCAGTTGAAGCCTCCCTGGGCAGAGAGCTTGATCTGGGCATCGGCTCCGGACATCGAGTCGATCTTCCTGGAAACAACAAAAATCAACGCAACGCTGATGATAAGAAGGGATGCAAAGATAGTAACCGCTATGGTTAATCCTCTTCTTATAGCCTTCTGTGAATAAGTTGCTTCACCGGAAGGTTTGGCGCTATTATTCTTAGTCTGTTTGTCCTTAGATTTAGCTTTGTTTTCCATCTTAATTTTCAGTAGGTATCTCGTATATTCCGTTTGAGTTATTTGTAATCGCTTCACTTAACAGCTCATAAGCGCTCCAGAAGCCGTAGTTATATGTATCAAGACCGCCGTTATAGAAGATCTCATTCGTATAAACATAGAATGAAGTGAACTCTCCGTTCTTGAACACATAGAAGGAATCAGCATCTCTGGTATAGAACTCATAAACAGTTGAAGTGAATCCGTTATCAATAAATTCCAATGTTATTACAGGACCTGCGGATGTATCTACAACTGCATCCGGCTCTGAACCTGCAATCTTGATGCAGGCAATGCTCTCAAAGAGGATCGAACAGAATGATCTTCCCGATGAATCAATGATCTTTGCATTACGTCCGTCAAGTTCAACCGTTGATCTGTCGGATGTGATTGACTCACCGTCAGGTACATAGAGAGTAAACTTGAACGACTGGTCTCCGTAGGTACAGTTGATCGTGGAAATGTCCTTAGCATAGCAATAGCATACATAAGGATCGATCAGGACCGTTTCCTGGAGATCGAGATTATCGATCTGATATGTGGAGATCATGAAGTAATTCTCCATGCCTGCAACATAACCATAGTAATAACCGCTTAATTCCCTGCTTAAGAAGAGCTCGGTCTTGTCTCCGCTGTTTGATGTGAGAACAAAATGATATGTAGGATCATCAAGTCCGTACTTGGAAAGTTCATCAGGAGCGATAGCCACATATTCAGATATCTCAAGATCAACTATCGAATCGATCATCGTGCAGAAATAGCCGCTGGATGAATGAACATAAGGCTTATAAAACTCAAATGAAGCAACTCCATTGCTGTTCAGGATAACGTTGGCATCAAGAGACAGACCGTCAGTCTTTCTGTCAAAATGTACCGTTGCAAGATCAGCATAATCAATGCGGAGCGCTGTTGAATCGAGGAAATCAATACCTGTCTTTGCTGCAAGATCATACTTGAAGACATTAACGGTATAAATGTCAGGAGAACCGGCAACAAACATATAACAATACTGTCCGTCAGGAGATCTGTTGCCGAGATAGATCGTCGTAACACTGCCGCTGACAGTTGTTATAGAGATCGTATACCTGGGATTATCGAGTCCGTATTCAGAGTAGTTGCCGGCAGAAGAGACTTTGGCATTGCAGGTATATGAGATCAGATAAGAGATATAGTCGTTGAGTTTTGTCTGCGAATACTTCTGACCTTCAACTGCATCATCACCCTTATATTCGAATGTAATCGAATCATCAGCTGCGACAGAGCAATTAACCAAAGAAGTAAACTTTGTCTCGCTGTTATAAACGGACACTGAAGAAACATCCGAATAATTGAAGAAAACAACATCGATATAGCCCTGTGATGTCTCTGTCACCTGAGAATCCTTAATATTCGCAGCGACATAGTATATGACCACACCGATGATCAGTACGATCAATATTATGAATGGAACAATAAGATTCTTAACGGACTTCATATATCAGAGATTCTTCCTCTTCGAATAAACTAATACTGCCATGCTGATCAGGATGACCGGTATTACTATCATGAATACAATAAGCATTAAAGTTGATACTGATGTAGTTGACTTGGTAGTATCAAGTGAGTAATTGTCGACATTCTTTGTCGCGATATTCAGATGATTACCGATCTTGCCGCCTAATAGTTCTCTTACACATGATCTGAAGAAATCCACGTTCTCGTGGTTAAGACCATATGAATTCATAAATGCGTCAGATGTGAAGTTCAATGTTCCGAAAACAAATACTTCGGCAGAATCCTCTCCGTCACCTGTCGAATACATGGCTACATTGTATTTGCCCACACTACCTGAACCTTCAAGAATTGTTCCGTCCTCAGTTACTTCATGAGTAGAAGCGTTTTCGCTGGTCTGAAGAACGGGAGACGTCTTGTAAAAGCCGATCGAAGAATCGGGTGAAGTTACGGATCTTGCATAAGTACAGCTCAGATAAGGGATCGAAGCATAGCTTGTAAAATCACCTGCAGCAACAACAGTGGAATCGACAGCTACACCACTGTGCTGATAACCCGGATCGTTCTCATATATAAGCAGAGGATCGATATTGAGGTTCATCTGGTTAAGGAGCTTATTGAGTCTGTCAAAACTCTCATTAACGTTAGAGGAACTGTAATCAACAGCAACAAACATCTTGCCGCCTTTGCTCAGATATTCACTCATCGCAACATACATTCTCTCTGAAATATCATTGTTTGCACCATTGATGATGAGCAGGTCGCAGTCTTCCGGGATCGTAAAATTGTCAGATGCGGGAAGTTCGGTTACTTCAACAGACATAGCTTCGAGAACTTTTGTCAGATTGACATTGCCTGCTTCCTTAAGACCTGTAACGATATATGCGTTGCAGATGTTGCCTGAAGTCAGGTTGTACATTGTATTGGTAAATGTAAACTCCGTGTTGTTACCGTCAATATAGTAATAACCCGTAGAATAGTAAGTGTTCAGGTCGTATGAATAGCAGTCGATCGGTTCAATTACCTTGATCATTCCGTTGTAAGATACAACAAAGCATCCGACCTTATTACCGAGATCATAGGAATTTGAAGGGTCAAGAGTGCTGATGACCGCAGGATGCTCAGTAGGATCAACATACTCCAAAGTGATCTTGCCGCCTGACTTCTTTACATAGTCATCAAGCAGAGGAATGATGTACTGATATTCTGTTGAAGCAACATTATCAGGACGGTTAAAAAGACCAACGATCTTAATGTTCGTACCCTCAGGAAGACTGTCCAGATACTCCTGTGTCTCTGAAGATATCGTGTTGTTAAAAGAATCAGAAAAATCGAATGTAAGAGGCTTGCCCAGGACCTTGTCAAAAAGGAAGTTGACCAGAAGGATAATCGCAGCAAGCAGAACTACGGAGAAGATAGAGAAAAGCTTAAGCTTATCCGCTCTTTCGTCTGTCTGATTATTGTCTTTGATGATTTCTTTACTCATAGCAAATCCTTTAACCTCCGTTAAGCCTGACTCCAGCGCTTCTTTTCGAGGACCCTGTAAGACATATAGAGGAACAGGATGCCGATGGAAACGAGGAAGATAAGTGCGGACACGGAGAAAATTCCAAGACGGAAATCTTGTGTCTTTGCAAAAGGATCAAGCCAGGAAATAGCGCTCTTGACTGCACTTCCGAATGAGGCAGCCTTATCCGAGCTTAGTCCTAATGTGGTAGAAACAGCTGTACAGGCAGTGCCTGCATAATAAGCAATGTTTGAGATGAGCTGTGTGATGAGGATCATGATGAATGCAACGATCGCAGATACAATCTGACTGTCAGTAATAGCCGAAGCAAAAAGTCCGATCGAGATAAACATGAATGCCATGAAGAAGAATACGATCATTGTTCCCAAAGCACCAACTCCGAAAACGCCGCCGCAGGCAACAGTCACGACAGCGTGAACGATCACGTTGATAAACATAACCGCATAAAGAGCAAAAGCGGCGAGGACCTTACCTGCAACAACCGAGAAAAGGCTGACAGGTGTCGTGTAATAGAGAATATCCGTTCCCCTCTTCTTATCTTCAGCAAAAAGACCCATCGTGATGATAGGAACTATAATAACGAAGAAAGAACGGAGTGAGATAACTTCGCTTCCGATATTTACGCTGCCTTCTGCAAACATCGAATAGAAAATAAAACCTGACAGGAATGAGAATATTGAGATAGCCACATATCCTACAGGAGATCTGAAATAGGATAAAAACTCCCTTTTAAATATCGCCAGCATCAGTTAACTCTCCTTTTCCCTGCAGTAATGTTAAGGAAGACTTCCTCGAGAGTAGGCTCAACCGAGCGGATCTCAAGGATCGGCCAACCGTTCTGTGCCATCATATTGAAGATAGCAACTCTTACTTCAGTTGCGTTATTAGCCAATACATTGATCTCTAATTCATTGATCTTGGAATCAGTAACTCTGGGAGTTACCTGTCCTACGCCCTTGACTGTGCGGATCGCATTGAGGCACTCTTTGGTAGGTCCGACATAAGTCATGGAAAGCTTTGTCTGGCCGGAAAGCCTCTTTGAGAGGTCTGTAATCGTATCAATGGCAGCAACCTTACCGCGATTGATGATAACGACTCTGTCAGCGATCTCCTGGATCTCAGACAGGATATGTGAGCTGATAATGATCGAATGTGATTTGGAAAGAGACTTGATAAGTTTCCTGATCTCAATGATCTGATTAGGATCGAGACCTACTGTAGGCTCATCAAGGATCAGGATCGAAGGATTGCCGACCATGGCCTGGGCAATGCCTACACGCTGCTTATAACCCTTGGAGAGGTTTCCGATCAGTCTGTTGTAAACATCATTTATCTTAACGAGTGATACGATCCTGTCGAGCTGATCCTTACGTTTCTCCTTCGGAACACCCTTGAGCTCGCAGATAAAAGTCAGATACTCGCGCACTGTCATATCCATATAAAGCGGGGGATTCTCAGGGAGATAACCGATCTCTTTCTTTGCAAGTTCAGGTTCTTCCAAAATATCATGTCCGTTAACCTTAACGGTTCCGGATGTAGATGACAGATATCCTGTGATTATATTCATTGTGGTTGTCTTACCGGCGCCGTTGGGTCCCAAGAAGCCCAATATCTCGTCGTCATTTACAGTGAATGAGATACCGTTTACGGCCTTTTTGTCGCCATATCTCTTCACAAGATTGTTAATCTCAATCATTGTTACCTCCAGATAAGTACATACAATACCCCATTATAACAAAGTAAGAAAAGTAAAAAAATATTAATTGGACAAAATAAGAGGCAATATCAGGCCTGTCTTAAGGTAAATTCAACGGCGAACACCTTGGTATCGATGTTCTTGTATCCGAAAACACTGACCTTATTGTCATTGGCGCTGATAAAGAGCTCAACCTTCTCCCCTGCCTTAACCTCGTTATTGTAATTGATGATGAGGTCCTCGATCAGGGTAACGTCATAGCCGTTCTTAAACAGTGCATCATAAGCCCAGGCTGTATAACGGGAATTGTTGACATGTCTGTTGCGGTCAAGTTCGTTATAGTCAGCATATTTGATTATTACGGGCTTTTCAGTCTCACCGGCTATATCGATCCTGGCGGGAAATCTTAACTTGGGGCAGTTCTCACCGAACACCAGTCTCGGATCCTGAATTCCTGCAGGCGGCAGATCAGTTCTCTTAGATGCTATTACGGGTCTGTGGGTATTCCAGTCAGCAAGTATCCATGTGGATGTTGCCTGACCGATAAGCTTACCTGCCGAGTCATAGATCTCGAAATCACGGCCGTAATAGAACTTATCCAGTTCAGTCGACCAGGTCCTGATACGGAAAGTATCATGCCAGGACGGAAGATCCGTAATATGAAGTCTCATTTTGAGGATGATCCAGCAGATATCGTGATCTTTCAAGAAATCAGTACCGTAACCGACAGAATTGGAACTTCTCTCAGCTGCTTCCTGAAGATCACCGATCAGCGAGGAACAATATAATTTATCGCCAATCCCGCATTCAGTGGCTTTGCAGTAGACGTCAACATCCGTATATTTACTAAACTCAGGCATCTGAAGTTTCCTTAGGCATAGCCATCTGAACTGTGGCTCTGGGATTATAACGCCTGAATACCTTATACATCTCAGGCTTGAAGATAAAAACTACAGCGTAAGTACGTCCTTCGTGATTGACATAGCAATACCAATACTTATCTTCGATCGGGAAATTCATAAGATCCGTAAGTCTTACTATAAAATTTGCATTGCTGCAGTCTCTGGAATATCTGTCAGAAGTAACAGGTCCTATGAATTCACACTCTTTGAGGGAGAAGCAGATAAGCTCTTCACGCTTATCTTTGCCCGATATTACTGCGCAGTCGAAAACATCATTGGATATCTCGAGCTCATATTCCTTATGCTGGTGCTTAAGAAACCAGAACAGACCGAAGCCCAAAAGCACTGCAAAGAAGCTGGTAACAACGAATACTGCTCCGCCCCAGATCATATAAGGAACAATAAGGATCAGGCCAATAAGTAAGATACACAATACTATTGAAGTGATTGTAAAAATAACCCCATTTATCCCGTTCTTGCGAACAACCAATGATTCAATAAAACTGTCTTGTAACATGATTCACCTCAAACAGTGATTATTCTATCACAAATACTGTCAGGCGTTCAAAACTTATAAAAAAGAGACCGCCAAATAATTGACGGTCTCCTGATCTATCAGCTTAACCCGAATTAGTACATCGGCTGCTGAGGCATAGCCGGAGCTTCCTTCTCAGGAATATCCGTAACAACAGCTTCAGTTGTAAGAAGTGTTGAAGATACGGAAGCTGCGTTCTGGAGAGCAGAACGTGTAACCTTTGCAGGGTCAACGATTCCTGCTTCGAACATATCAACATACTGATCGTTCAGAGCATCGTAACCTGTACCTGCCGTAGAGTTCTTGATCTTCTCGCAGATAACGCTGCCGTCAAGACCTGCATTGGCAGCAATCTGACGTACGGGCTCTTCAAGAGCACGGAGAACGATCTTAACACCTGTCTTAACGTCGCCTTCAGTCTCGTCCAGGAGCTTGGCGATAGCAGGAAGAGCATTAACATATGCTGTTCCGCCGCCGGGAACGATACCCTCTTCAACTGCAGCTCTAGTAGCGTTGAGAGCATCCTCGATACGAAGCTTTCTTTCCTTCATCTCAGTCTCCGTGGCAGCACCGACCTTGATAACAGCAACACCGCCGGAAAGCTTGGCAAGACGCTCCTGAAGCTTCTCGCGATCGTAATCGGACTTTGTTTCTTCGATCTGAGCCTTGATCTGAGCTACACGGGACTTAACTGCGCCGTCTTCGCCCTCACCGTCAACAATGATCGTGTTGTCCTTGTTGACCTTGACCTGATGAGCTCTTCCGAGCATATCAAGTGTTGTATCCTTAAGCTCGAGTCCCAAGTCAGATGTGATCACCTGACCACCTGTAAGGATAGCGATATCCTCGAGCATAGCCTTTCTTCTGTCACCGAAGCCAGGAGCCTTAACGCCTACGCATGTAAATACACCTCTGAGCTTATTAACGATAAGTGTTGCAAGAGCATCACCCTCGATGTCTTCAGCGATGATTACGAGCTGCTTGCCGGACTGTGCGAGAGGCTCGATTACAGGAAGGATGTCCTGGATGTTGGAGATCTTCTTGTCTGTGATGAGGATATAAGGCTCATCGAAAACAGTCTCCATCTTATCTGTATCAGTTGCCATGTAAGGTGAGATATAACCTCTGTCGAACTGCATACCTTCAACTACAGAAAGCTCAGTGAGCATTGACTTGCTCTCTTCAACAGTGATGACACCGTCAGATGTAACCTTCTCCATAGCCTCAGCGATCATCTTACCGACTTCCTCGTCACCTGCGGAGATAGCAGCAACACGGGCGATATCCTTAGAACCGTCAACCTGCTTAGCCTTGCCGAGGATCTCAGCTACAGCTGTATCAACAGCCTTGGAGATACCCTTTCTCAAGATGATAGGGTTAGCGCCTGCAGCAACGTTCTTCATGCCTTCACGGATGATTGCCTGAGCAAGGAGAGTAGCTGTTGTTGTACCGTCACCTGCAACGTCATTTGTCTTGGAAGCAACTTCCTTAACAAGCTGGGCACCTGCATTCTCATAACGGTCCTCGAGTTCGATCTCTTTTGCAATGGTAACACCGTCGTTTGTGATGAGGGGTGCACCATATTTCTTATCAAGAACTACATTTCTTCCCTTAGGTCCCAAAGTAACCTTAACTGTATCAGCTACTTTGTTGACGCCAGCTTCCAATGACTTTCTGGCATCTTCTGCGTACTTAATATCCTTTGCCATATTTATAGCCTCCAAATAATTGATTACTGATTAGTCTTCAACAATTGCAGCGATATCATCCTGACGAACGATGATGTATTCCTCACCGTCGAGCTTAACGTTTGTGCCTGCATAATCACGGATGATAACCTTCTCGCCGACTTTGACTTCCATCTTGATCTCGTTGCCGTCAACGATTCCGCCGGGACCAACGGCGATGATCTCTGCGATCTGAGGCTTCTGCTGAGCACCGGAGGACAAAATGATGCCGCTCTTGGTTGTCTCTTCTGCCTGAAGTTTCTTAACTACTACCTTATCTGCTAAGGGCTTAATTGTCATAAAAAAGACCTCCAATACTGTGAAATTGCGATTAGCACTCATTAGGCTCAAGTGCTAACCACAACAAAATATAATTCTTAACCGTCAGCATGTCAATACGAAAATCAAAAAAAGTCAAAAACTGCCTAA
>JAILHX010000146.1 GCA_024695565.1 Saccharofermentans sp.
AGCTCGTCACAGAAGCGCATGGAAACTTAACATGCCGGGTCTCGTTGAATGTCCCCAGTGTCATGCTAAGATGCTTCGCCGCACGGTCTGCAAGAACTGCGGTTACCTGGATGGAAAACAGGTTATCAAGGTCGACGAAGAGATCTGAGAGAATTAACGAAGTATTTATTAACGAGGCAGTGTATGGAATTAAGGCACTGCCTCTTATTTTTGCAAAGGAAGGACATAAGATAGTATGAGCAAACCTGTTGTGGCTATTGTGGGAAGGCCTAATGTAGGCAAGTCCTCTCTGTTCAACACTATCTATGGTGAGCGTATTTCCATCGTTCATGACACCCCCGGTGTCACGCGTGACCGTATATATGCCGAGACTTCCTGGTGCGGAAGAGACTTCATAATGATCGATACGGGCGGAATCGAGCCTGATACGGGAGATGACATTATATTGCAGCAGATGCGCGTTCAGGCAGAGATCGCCATCGAGACGGCAGATGTCATCTTATTTATGTGTGATCTGAAGAGCGGACTTACGGCAGCTGACGAGGAAATTGCGATAATGCTCCGCAAAGCGGCAAGGCCCGTTGTCGTCTGCGTCAATAAATCGGACTATGTGGGCGACCCTCCGCCGGAATTCTATGAATTCTATAATCTGGGTCTTGAGGATGTCTGCGCGATCTCGGCAGCCCACAAGCTGGGCCTGGGTGAGATGCTCGACATGGTCGTATCCAAATTCCCGCCTGCAGATGAGACTGAGGACCGGGACGAGACCATCAGGGTAGCCATAATCGGACGCCCTAATGCCGGCAAGTCCTCATTATCCAACAAACTCACGGGTACAGAGCGCAGTATCGTATCAGATATCGCCGGCACCACGAGAGACACCATCGACTCCCTTGTCGAGAACGAATATGGTTCATTCACCTTTGTCGATACCGCAGGAATGCGTAAAAAGGGCAAGATCGAGGACGTCATCGAGCGTTATTCGATGGTCAGAGCCTTGGCGGCGATCGACAGGTCTGACGTCTGCGTCATTCTGGTGGATGCCACGGCAGGAATTACAGAGCAGGACACGAGGATCGCGGGCATGGCTCACGATTCAGGCAAGGCTTCGGTCATCGTTATCAACAAGTGGGATCTTGTTGAGAAACAGACAGGCACATTGGAGCAGATGGAGAAAATCGTAAAAGACCGTCTGCCGTTCATGGATTATGCGCCTGTGCTCTTTATTTCAGCTAAAACAGGTCAGCGCGTGGAAAAGCTCTATGCCCTGATCAGGACAGTATATGAGAATTCCAAGAAGCGCCTTACTACAAGCGTTCTTAACCGCATGATCTCCGAGGCCGTAACTCAGGTTCCGACACCTCAGGACAAGGGCAGACACCTCCGTATCTATTATGGTACACAGGTATCAGTCCAGCCCCCTACGTTCGTGCTCTTTGTAAACGACAAGGAATTGTCTCATTTTTCTTATGAGCGTTATCTCGAAAACCAGCTCAGAAGGAACTTCGGTTTTGAAGGAGTTCCCATCCGTCTCCTTTTGCGTAATAAGAATGGCGAAGAAGACTGATATTTTGTGGAATATCACAGTCACAAATCCGACCATTTCAGTAGCAAAATATTACTCGGTTTTAATTATTAATATTTTAGGTATCAGAATCAGTTGAACTGATCTATTCATTACGGAGATTTTTATGGCAGTTACTACTATTGAGAACTTAAGAAACATTGCGATCATCGCTCACGTTGACCACGGCAAGACAACTATCGTTGACTCCATGCTCAAGCAGGCCGGAGTTTACCGTGAGAACGAGACAGTCGTAGAGCAGGTTATGGACTCTAACGATCTTGAGCGTGAGAGAGGCATCACGATCCTTGCCAAGAATACGGCGATCGACTACAAGGGCATCCGCATCAACGTTGTAGATACTCCCGGCCACGCTGACTTCGGCGGTGAGGTTGAGCGTGTTCTCAAGATGGTTGACTCCGTTCTCCTCGTAGTTGACGCTTTCGACGGTCCGATGCCCCAGACAAGATTCGTTCTTCACAAGGCATTGGAACTGGGTCTTAAGCCTATCGTCTGCATTAACAAGATCGACCGTCCTGATGCAAGACCTCTTGAAGTAGTAGACATGGTACTTGATCTCTTCATCGAGCTCGGTGCAGATGACGATCAGCTTGAATTCCCCGTTGTATATACTTCCGGTAAGACATGCATCGCAACTCTTGACCTCAAGGAATATGAGGCAGGCAAGGAATTGGACTTCACACCTCTCCTTGATACGGTCGTTAAGTACACACCCTGCCCTGTAGGCGATCCTGAGGGCCCCATGCAGCTCCTCGTATCCAACATCGATTCAGATTCTTATATCGGCAGGATCGGCGTAGGAAGAGTCGAGAGAGGCGTTATAAAGCAGGGTGAGAATGTTGCTCTCGTTACATACGGCGAAGACGGCAAGCGTAATGCCAGAGTCGTTAAGCTCATGAGATTCCACAATCTCGGCCGTGAGGAAGTTGAATCAGCTTCCATCGGTGAGATCGTATGTGTTGCCGGTATCGCTGACATCAACATCGGCGACACTCTCTGCGATGCCAATGAACCCGAGCCGCTTCCGTTCGTTAAGATCGACGAGCCTACTATCGCAATGACGTTCTCAGTAAACGACAGCCCCTTCGCAGGTCAGGAGGGTAAGTTCGTTACTTCCCGTCACTTAAGAGACAGACTCTTCAAGGAGATAGAGACAAACGTTTCCATGAGAGTCGAGGAGACAGATACGACAGAGGCATTCATCGTAAAGGGCAGAGGAGAGCTCCATCTCTCAGTCCTTATCGAGACAATGCGCCGTGAAGGTTATGAATTCCAGGTAAGCAAGCCGAAGGTCATCATGAAGGAGATCGACGGCGTCCTCTCAGAGCCTGTGGAAGAGCTTGTGATCGATGTTCCTGAGGACTTCGTTGGTCCCGTTATGGAGAAGATCGGAAGACGTAAAGGTGAGCTCATTAACATGCTTCCTCCGACCAAGGGATATACACGTCTTGAGTTCAAGATCCCGTCCAGAGGACTCCTCGGATACCGTACCGAGTTTTTGACCGACACTAAGGGCAATGGTATAATGAACTCCGTTATCTCGGGCTTTGAACCCTTCGCAGGAGACATCGAGACCAGAGGTCAGGGAGTGCTTGTAGCTTTCGAGACCGGTACCGCTGTAACCTACGGTCTGTACAACGCTCAGGATAGAGGTGCACTCTTCATCGGATCAGGCACACCGGTATATGAAGGCATGATCGTAGGTATCAATCCTAAGCCTGATGACATTACCGTTAATGTCTGCAAGAAGAAGCATGTAACTAACATGCGTTCAGCAGGAGCCGACGATGCTATGCGTCTTACTCCTCCTCTTGTATTCTCCCTTGAACAGTGTTTGGAATTTGTCGAAGACGATGAGCTTTGTGAGGTAACTCCCAAGTCCATCCGCCTCCGCAAGAAGATATTGAATAACGACCTGCGTGCCAAGACGCTTGCAAAGCTTAAGAGGGACGCATAACCGATAGATTGATTTGGGGGTAGCTTTTTAACTTATGTTGTCTAACAAGGTAAGAATCGCTCTCAGAATTTTGATCATCCTGACATTATTATTCGGGTTTGCTATAGCCGGCGTTTACGTCGGCTATAACTATGTCATCTCGCAGGATAAGAGATTCGATTCCCTTAAGCAGGATATTGCCGACGGCAAGTATGATATCAAGGCCGATACCGAAGGCGCCGTTACCGTTGTGATCAAGAGCGGCGACTCCACATCTGACATTGCCGACACTCTCTATGAGCAGGGCCTTATAACAAACAAGTTCCTGTTCTCGATAATCAGCAAGCTCAACGGTTTTGACGGAGCTTACGTTGCCGGAACACATTATTTGCTTAAAGGCTTCTCCTATGACGAGCTCATGTATTTCCTGACATTAGAGCCTGCAGCCGTTACCGTCACGATCCCTGAAGGCGCAACATACTACGAGATCAAGCAGATGCTCCATGATGCGGGCCTTAACTTCGATGACGAGGAGTTCGATAAGTGCATGAATTCACCGAACCTTTTTGTCGACTATGAATTCGTATCCGAGATCGATATCAAGGAAGGAAGAGATTTTATCCTCTCCGGATACCTCTATCCCGATACGTATAACTTCGACGTTAATGCGAGCCCTGAGTCCATCATCAGGAAGTTCCTTAACAACATGCAGAACAAGCTTTACGATGAGTACTACGTAAGAGCCGAGAGACTCGGAATGTCAATGGATGAGGTCATTACGCTTGCATCCATTATCCAGATGGAGACAGGTAAGCCTGCCGACATGATGCTCGTATCTGCGGTATTCCATAACAGACTTGATGAAGGCGACACACTGGGTTCTTCTGCGACTATCAATTATCTCATCGAGATGAACGGTGGAAGAACGACCATGCTCCACACCGACGCTCAGCTCAACATCGACAGCCCTTACAATACTTATACGCACCAGGGACTTCCTCCGGGACCTATCTGCATGCCCGGTCTTGATGCGATCTCTGCAGCACTCTATCCTGAGCCGAACTGCAACTATTACTATTTCTGTGCAACCGGTATCGACGGCGGTACTGCATTTGCAACGAATATCGACGATCACAACGCGAACGTTGAGAAGTACAGGGAGAACTGGATTGCTTCTGATAATGCGGCAACTACTACTGCCACAGAGACAGATGCAACGGAACCTACTGGCGAGGAAGATGATGACGGCCTCGTTATCATTCCCGATACGTAGTTCGCGAAAACAATCTTTTCAAGGAATCATATATGGTTTACGACCGCTCACGTTATGAGATCTTAAGCCCTGCCGGTAATCCGGATAAGCTTCGTGCTGCCGTATCTTACGGCGCAGATGCCGTATATCTGTCCGGTACCAGTTACGGTCTTCGTGCTTTCTCGGATAACTTCAATGAAGACGAGATGAAGGCAGGCATAGCCTATGCACACGATCACGGTGTTAAGTGCTATGTTACCCTGAACGTCATGCCCACGGAAGAAGACTTAAACGGCTTGGAGCACGCTGTCCGCTTTGTCGGCAGCGAGAGCGGAGCTGATGCTGTTCTCGTATCTGATCCCGGAGTCTTTACGATGGTCCGCACATTATGTCCTGATCTCGAGATCCATATCTCGACACAGGCAAGCGTCACAAACAGTGCTGCCTGCAACTTCTGGGCTAAGCAGGGCGCTAAGAGGATCGTCCTCGCACGTGAGGTGTCTCTTGACCAGATCAAAAAGATCCGTGCGGCAATTCCTTCAGACGTTGAACTCGAGTGCTTCATACACGGCGCGATGTGTGTCTCATATTCGGGAAGATGCCTGCTGTCCAACTATTTCACAGGCAGAAGATCCAACGGCGGTGCATGTGCACAGCCCTGCAGATGGGGATATTACGTTGTCGAGGAGAAGCGTCCCGACAAACCTCTGCCGGTTGAAGAAGATGCCAGAGGAACATATATTTTCGGAAGCCGCGATATCTGCATGATCGACCATATCCCCGAGCTGGTTGACGCCGGGATCAACTCCTTCAAGATCGAAGGAAGGATCAAGGGTGCTTACTATGCGGCAGCAGTTACCAAGGTCTATAAGGAAGCTGTCGATCTCTACTGCGCCGATCCTGATAATTACAAGGTCGATCCCCGCTGGAAGGAGATCCTGGATAAGGTCGTTCACAGAGATTACGATACGGGATTCTTCTTTGACAGTCCGTGTGACGATGCCAAGATCGATCCTGACAAGTCATATAACAAGCCTGCTTTCGTAGTCGGTGTTACGGCAGGTTTTGATGCGGAAAAAGGACTTAACAAGGTCACACAGAAGAACAAGTTCTATAAGGGAGATACACTTAATGTGCTGATGCCCGAAGGCTACATGGCTCCAATCACGGTAACCGAACTCTACGATGAAAAGATGAGAACTGTTGAAGACTGTCCGCATCCTGAGATGACCTTCTATATGAAGGCGGTATCAACCGCTGACGGCAGCAGTGTGGAGCTTCCGTCAATGTCGTTTATCTCCCGTGACGGAGACAAGGATTACGGGATCCCTGCTCCTGTCTGATGATATCCGCATGTCAGGAAACGTTCATTATTTTGTAACACATTCTGACATTCCTTGTGTTATACTCAAGCCATCAGATAAAAGACGAACGGAATAGTTCGAAGGAGGTGAGACCAATGGGAAGTGAAGTACAAACAAGCAGACGATTGGTCTTGCTTGATTCGCAGGTTTCCTCCAAGTAAGTTTTATACTTAACATTGAGTTTTTCTCAAAAAAGAATCAAGTGACTGATCGGAAACTTCACTACATCTGAATATTAATGTAACAGTCAATCCAACTCCCGCTCAAACCGCGGGAGTTTTTCTTTTGCTTATGATTAAACTTCTGTGACAGTTAAAGTCGCTGATGAATTCTCATTTTTTAACTGATATAATACCCGCATGGAAAGATATAAAGAACGTTTTAGCAAATACGAGAAGAATAGATGGACCGGACTTACGATCTCCCTCTGTATCGTAGTGGTCTTCTATATGCTGGTCTCAAATGTCAGCAATCTCAAGGGGTTCTTTGATTCTTTCTTCGCGATTACATCAACGGTGATCATCGGTGCCGTAATTGCTTACACGGCAAATCCTTTCGCAAGCTTTCTATACAAGCACATTGAGAAGAAATTCAAGGAAGAACACAAGAACAGGGCATGGGTCTTATGCGCTGTTATCTCCCTTACATCAATGATGCTTATCATCGTCGGACTGATTGCTCTCATCACTCCGAGACTTATCGAGAACATCACCGCATTTGCAAGAGGACTCACAGGTTACATAAACAGTTTCAAGGATCTGGTAATGACATCGGAGCTTGAAGATGAATATAAGATGAGTATCATCGGTTTTGTCAACGAACAGACTGATCTGACGGCACTTGTCAGCAAGGCCTTTGGCGGCAATGAGATCACACCGGGCTGGGTATTGAGCTTTTCTGCAGGCATCGGTTCCAAGGCTTTCAGCTTCATGATCGGTGTTATCCTTGCTTACTATTTCCTCTGTGCCAAGAAGAAACTCATCGATACCCTGGGCGAATTCTTCTATCTCATTATTCCTACCAAGCACTACACTGACTGGAAAAACATCTGCAACAGACTTAATTCGATCTTCTCGAGATTCATCGTATGTGAACTTGTTGATGCCCTTATCGTAGGTGTTGTAAATTCAGTCTTCATGTTCGCAACGGGAATGCCTTATGCGGTATTCTGTTCCGTTGTTGTTGCACTTACAAATCTCGCACCGACATTCGGACCTTTTGTCGGAGCATTTATCGTTGCCGTTATCCTGCTTCTTGCAAAACCTGATGCGGTCATCATATGGCTCGTGTTCACTCTTGCACTGCAGCTTATCGACGGCTATGTCATCAAGCCTAAGCTCTTTGGTTCGGCACTCAACGTACCGCCGTTCCTCGTTCTTGTATTCCTTGTTGTAGGCGGCAAGATCTGGGGCGTCCCGGGCGTGCTTCTGGCAATCCCGCTCGCTGCTATCCTGACCTACATCTATAAGGAGATCGTAGTTCCCTGGCTCAAGGACAGAAAGACCGTTAAGGATAACAACAGGGCCAAGGAGAAGGCCGAAGCTGAGAAGAAGTCCAAAACAAAGGCAGAATAAGTTCTGCCTTTTCGTCATTTTTAAGTTGAATAAGGGAGGGTAATAGTATGTCAGTATGTCCTAATTGCGGAGCAATGAGCAACGGCGGAAGATTCTGTGAGAACTGCGGAGCAGCGCTTCCTGCAGAGCAGCCTACACAGCCCGTTCAGCCCGCACAGCCGGTACAGCCGGTATATCAGCAGCATGCCCAGCCCGTTCAGTCAGTACCCGTACAGCCTGTATACCAGCAGCCTGCCCAGCCCGTTCAGGTGCCGGTACAGCCTGTTTATCAGCAGCCCGTATATCAGAACCCTGCTGATTCCCAGCAGGTCATCAAGCCTGTATACCAGCAGCCTGTCTATATGCAGCAGCCTGTCTATATGCAGCAGCCTAATCAGGGCTATCAGTCCCAAACCGCTTATAAACCGAGAACGGTTTTGAATGGTGCCTGTGTTGCAGGCTTTATCCTTGGCATTGTGGGACTTTTTACTTTTGGTATTCCCAGTTTTATCGGCTTTATCGTAAGCACCATCGGTGTGATAATCGCCTTTGTTAAGAAACAGAAGGGTAAAGTACTCGGTATCATCGGCATCGTTCTGTCTCTTGCCATGGTTATAGGATGGATCCTGTTTATCGCTAATGCCGATAAGATCAGTGATGCTTTGGGGAAGAGTTCAGGTGAAGAAGGTCAGTCTTTTGAGGAGTGGCTCTTTAATGACTCATATGAAGGTAAGATAGAGATCATCAGTGAGACTGAGTGGATCGAGAAGTACAGCGGTTCGTGCCTGATCTTTGAAGCAGATGACAACTTCAAGTATTACAGAGACTATAGGGATCTGACCAATTACTATTATTCAGGTACTTATGAGATCTATTTCGGTTATGAGGGAATGGATGTGATCGAACAGCGGTACGGTCAGTACGGTTATACGGCTGATGATATCTGTGAACAGATCGACAATGAGCGCAGCGTACACGGAGTCAAGGAATTCATGGTGCTTGTCATCCATAACGACGGATGCTGGATAGATGGTGAGAACACGATCGATCTTAAATGGGACAACGTATATATGGGTTACTATGATGAGAACCGCAATATCATGGATCTTACTTATCTTGAAGACGGCATGGGTTATACATTCGTTGATGCATATAGTTTTGACGAATCAAGCATCGTAATGCCTGATTTTGACGCTACGGATGCTACAGAACCTGATGATGGTCTCTGGGGTAATGAGACTGTAGGTTTTGTTGAACTCTATCAGGGTGAATGGGAAGACTGTGATGAAGAAGACGATATGGGTTATGCATATCTTGACTGTATCCAGAAGTACGATCCTGATACAGAGACCAGGATCCAGCTGTCTGTTATCTCAGGTGAGTACGATCCTTCTCTTGCCTACGATATGGCAGAAGAATTCAAAGACTATATGTGGGATTACGGTTGTTCGGTAAGTGATGTGGTAGAGACTACCATAGGCGGTTATGAGGCTTATACTGTAGAGGCGATGTACGAGTCAGGTGAATATCTGACTGCATGGTTCTTTGTCGATGAAGATCTCAGAATGCACTATATCACGGTGTTGTACTATGACAGTGATATGGATTCATATGATATGGTAAGTGACACTTACGTCTTCGAAAAGTAATTAACTGTTGACTTTTCGAACGATCAGTATTATTGTTTGACATAACAATCAAACCGTTGATGCGGAGATAAAGATAGTAGCAGGCCCTACAGAGAGCTTCAGATGCTGAGAGTGAAGCGGGAACCGGATTATCAAATGGACCGCGGAGGGTGCATTAAATGTGCAACGTACGACTCGCGTAAGCAGTCCGGGATATGTTGGTATCCTATGAGTGGCGTCTCACAAACGCAAGGCCAGGGTGGCACCGCGGATTTTAGTTAATTCGTCCCCGGCAGGAACACTTAAATTCCTGCCGGGGATTTTTTATTTCCGGCAGAGAGCCAACCGGAAGGAGAAAAAGAAAATGATTAAGGCGGCAATTGAGAAGATCGTAAACAAGGAAGACCTCACTTACGAAGAGGCTTACGAGACAATGAACGAGATTATGAGCGGTATGTCCACGTCGACACAAAACGCGGCATTCCTCGCTGCACTGTCTACAAAGAGCGCAAGATTCGAGACCATCGATGAGATCACAGGATGCGCTGCAGCAATGCGTGAGCACGCAATGAAGGTCGATAAGGGCGGCATGGAAGTCCTTGAGATCGTTGGAACAGGCGGAGACAGGGCAGGAAGCTTTAACATCTCCACGACATCCGCATTCGTTGCAGCATCAGCAGGCATCAAGATCGCAAAGCACGGCAACCGTGCAGCATCTTCCAAGTCAGGTACAGCCGACTGCCTTGAAGCACTCGGAGCAAACATCAACTTGGAGCCCGAGAAGTGCGTCGAGCTTCTTAAGGAAGTTGGCTTCTGCTTCTTCTTTGCTCAGAAGTATCACACATCAATGAAATATGTAGGACCTATCCGTAAGGAATTAGGATTCAGAACAGTTTTCAATATTCTGGGACCTTTGACAAACCCCGCAACACCTGACTTTTATCTTTTGGGTGTTTACGATCAGTATCTTGCAGAACCCATCGCTCATGTATTAAAGTCTTTGGGTGCTAAGCGTGCCCTGGTCGTATACGGCGAAGATAAGCTCGATGAGATCTCCGTATCTTCAGAGACATTCGTAGCAGAGCTCAAGGCTGACGGAACGATCACCACATATGAGATCAAGCCGGAAGACTTTGGCTTTGCAAGAGGCAAGAAGGAAGACATCGTAGGTGGTACACCTGCAGAAAATGCTGAAGTTACAAGAGGCATCCTCGAGGGAAAGATCACTGATGTAAGAAAGAGCGTTGTATGCATGAATGCAGGCGCTGCTATCTATGCTGCAGGCAAGGCTAAGACTATAGAAGAAGGCGTCGGCCAGGCCAAGCACCTGATCGAGAGCGGCGAGGCACTTGCAAAGCTCAACCGTTTTGTTGAAGCATCAAATAAGTAATTATCGGAAGGATAGACCATGTCAGATATTCTCGAACAGATAGCAGAGCATAACAGAAAGATATACCTTGACAGAAAGCTCGACGTATCTCTTTCAAAGGTAATGGACAAGGCTTATGCCATGCCCGGAACAGGCTTTGAATTCGAGAAGAAGCTGGCAGAAGAGGGCATGAGCTTTATCTGCGAGTGCAAGAAGGCTTCACCTTCCAAGGGCATCATCGCGCAGGACTTTCCTTATCTTGATATCGCGAGAAGCTACGAGAAGGCCGGTGCTTCCTGCATCTCGGTCCTCACCGAACCCAAGTGGTTCATGGGGTCTCTTGATTACCTGGAAGAGATCGCTTCAGAAGTCAGCATTCCTGTTCTCCGCAAGGATTTCACGATCGACGAATACATGATCTATGAGGCAAGGGCAAGAAAGGCTTCGGCAGTGCTTCTTATCTGCTCGATCCTTGATTCAAATACGCTCGGCAAGTATATAAGGCTCTGCGATGAATTGGAGCTCTCGGCGCTTGTTGAAGCACACGATAAGAATGAGTGCGACATGGCTCTGGGCGAAGGCGCAAGAGTGATAGGCGTTAACAACAGGAACTTAAGAGATTTCACGGTAGATCCCACAAATTGCTTAAGGCTCAGAGATTATATAGGCGATAAGGCTCTTTTCGTTGCCGAGAGCGGCATAAAGAGCAGGAAAGATGTAGCAGAATTGGAGCGCTCGGGAGTCGATGCCGTCCTTATCGGCGAGTCGATGATGAGAGCAGAAGATAAGACAGAGTTTCTGAATTCTTTGAAAGGAATATCGTGATGTTTGGCACAGAACTTAAGATCTGCGGACTCTCGAGACTTGAAGACGTTATTGCCGTAAACAGACACGGTGCCGATTATGCAGGCTTTGTCTTTTTCAAGAAGTCGAAAAGATACATAGATCCCTACCAAGCCGGTGAGTTGATTGAACTCTTAAGGTCTGATATAAAGTCTGTTGGTGTTTTTATGGACGAGCCTTTAGACAGCGTTATCTCGGCAGCAAGACTCAGCGGCGTTGAGATGATCCAGCTCCACGGACATGAGTCAGACGAATATGTCGAGTACGTCAAAAGAACTCTGGGACGCCCGGTTATCAAGGCATATAAGGCTTCTGAAGGGGGTGCTCTTGAGAAAGCTGCCGCAAGTAATGCCGACTATGTCATGATCGATTCAGGCGCAGGCTCAGGCAGGAAGTTAGACTGGAGTATCTTAAAGGATTTCAAGAGGGATTATTTCCTCGCAGGAGGCCTTGATCCCGAATCCGTCGGAGAAGCGATCAGAATGCTTGAACCGTTCGCAGTGGATGTGAGTTCAGGTGTCGAGACAGACGGTATAAAAGACGAGAAGAAAATAGCTGAGTTTATCAAAGCAGTAAGATACGGGAGGTAAATATGCCTGATTCAAAAGGAAGATTCGGAATACACGGTGGACAGTATATCCCTGAGACTCTGATGAATGCTGTAATAGAGCTTGAAGAGGCTTATAACCATTACAAGAACGATCCTGAGTTCAATAAGGAACTTACGGAACTGTTAAATGAATATGCAGGACGTCCGTCGAATCTCTACTATGCAGAGAAGATGACAAAGGACTTGGGCGGCGCGAAGATCTACCTCAAGAGGGAAGACTTAAACCACACGGGTTCACACAAGATAAATAACGTTCTTGGTCAGGCTCTCCTTGCAAAGAAGATGGGCAAGACCAGGCTCATCGCAGAGACCGGCGCAGGCCAGCACGG
>JAILHX010000148.1 GCA_024695565.1 Saccharofermentans sp.
CCAGAACGGTGTTGGTAAGCTCATGAAGATGGCTATCGAGAACGGTAAGGCAGTACGTCCTGACCTCCACCTCGGTATCTGCGGCGAGCACGGCGGCGACCCGACATCCGTAGAGTTCTGCGATGAGATCGGCCTCGACTATGTATCCTGCTCACCTTTCCGTGTACCGATCGCACGTCTCGCGGCTGCGCAGGCTGCAATCAAGCACAAGGGCTGATATAGTCTTATAATTCAATTAATCAGGGACTGTCTCAAGTGATTGAGACAGTCCATTTTATATTGTTCGGATTATATTGGAGAGAACACGTGTTTTTTGAGTTGCCGTTGATCTCTTAATATGATACAAAATAGCTATTATTTGCGCGAAAATCAAAATTCATTTATTTCGCCGAATTAACTAAAAAAGCAGCGGGAGGAGAGGACATCATGTTAGAGATCATTTTGTTAGGTTGGCTATGCGGCAAGAACAAGGAAAATGCTTTGGCTCGTAAGAGAAATCCTATATTCTTTGTAATTCTTACCATTGTCCTTTGGTTTGGATTAGAGTTTACGGGATTGGCAATCGGCTTTGAGATGGATATGGATTATGGTGCATATGGACTGGGCCTTGGCGGTGCGGCAATAGGCGCGGTAATATCATTTTTGGTGGCAAAATTCGGTCCGGTAGGCAAATATGTTCTTCCTGCCATAAGAATAGAAAACCAGTTTACGGAGAAATATGTTCCGTTGTCACAACCTTGCGAAGTTAAGATTACTGGTGAAGGCAGGGCAACAGGAGCACTGGCAAATTACTGCTATTACCTGAATAAGAATTCCTTAGGAAATCTTTCAAGCGGACAAAGCGCTACAGTTCAGACAGATCAGAAGCAGAATGTTCTGCTTCTGAAGGATGCGAACGGCAATTATTCCAAGCCTTTATTGTTCGAAGTAAGTGACGGTGGTTCGGTTGATATTCATATGGCATTTGCAAAGTTCCTTCCTGCCAAGTCGACGGGAATTGTTAAGTACGGCAAGGCTGTAATGCTTGATGAAGAGCATGCCATAAAGCGTGTTAAGTACTGCGAGAATTGCGGAGCAGAAAATGATATGGCAAGTTTGTTCTGCTGTAAATGCAACGAAAAACTCTAATCAGGTAAGTACTATAAAGCGAATGTTATAATGTTTCTGTCCGGGAGTTATTCCCGGGCAGAAATTTTTGAGTTAAAACTCAAGGCAGGGGAATCATAGAGAATAACAAGACGTCAGGGTAAAACGCATTCAATTTTCGGGGGAAAACATGAGCAAGAATGTATTGGTATCCATATTGGCACTGCTCGTAGTAGTGGTGGTAATACTGGCATCGTACCGATCGCCAGACTTGCTGCTGCACAGGCTGCTATAAAGCATAAGGCTTAATCGATAATTAACTTTAAGCAATAAAGCATGGAGCTATCTCAAAGTAAATGAGGTAGCTCCTTTTTTTATGGAAACGTGACTGAAGTCAAGTACACGAGGAGCAATGAAGTGGCCTCTGAAGTTAAGGAGATCAGATCATCCTCCTGCAGTGGTTTCTGAAGTGCACGAAAAAGTGAACTTGAATGAAGTGGCTGCATAAACTTACAAAGAGAAGTTTATGACAAAAGAATTTTACAAGGTATAACCTGAACCTATAACCGAGTATCGCTTTCACGTATTAACACCTATCGAAATAGTAGGTTATTATTTCCTCATTGCAAAAACGCAAGTATTACACATCAGTAATGAAGGCGTCGCAATAAGGAGAAACGAACATGTCTACAATAAACATCAAAGAACCAAGCGTAGTGATCCGCGAGAAAAGACTCGGTACGATCAATGCATTTACCGGAACTGCTTCCGAGATAGTCGAGAAGTCTTCCAAGGGTGAACTTAAGGACTGCAAGAGAAAATTCTCACAGTGCCTCGGCTGCAACCAGCAGCAGGCTTTCTGCCAGCTCGCAATGGTCAGGGATGCGGCAGTGATCAATCATTCGCCGATCGGATGCGCAGGAGAATTTGCAGATTTCAATTTTACATACAGAGTTGAGCAGGCAAGAAGAGGTCTTCCTGCACAGTACGGAAGATATTTCTGCACGAACATCCTTGAGAAGGATACAGTCTTCGGTGCAGCTAAGAAACTCGAAGAAACTATCAGACTCGCATATGACAGAGTTCATCCCAATGCGATATTCGTTACGACTTCCTGCGCTTCGGGAATCATCGGTGAAGATATCGAAGCAGTAGTAGAGGCGGCTTCTGAAGAGCTTGGAATTCCGGTCGTTACATGCAACTGTGAAGGTTTCCGTTCAAAGATCTGGACAACAGGTTTTGATGCAGCTTACCACACAGTATTGAGAGGTATCGTAAAGCCTGCTGAAAAGAAGACCAATAAGATAAACATTATAAATTTCTGGGGCAGCCATGTTTTCGATGAGATCATCGAAAGATTCGGATATGAAGCCCAGTACATCGTTCCGTTCTCAACTGTTGAGCAACTCTCCCACGCAAGTGAAGCCGCAGCCACGATCCACATCTGCCCTTCACTCTCAACATACATGGGTGCAGGCTTAAACCAGCTTCACGGCGTGCCTGAAGTTCTTGTACCTCCGGCATATGGTGTTGCAGGAACAGACAGATGGCTCAGAGCTCTCGGTCAGGTTCTCGGCAAGGAAGAGATAGCCGAAGAGATAATCAAAGAAGGCCACGAGAAGTACGTGCCCGAGATCGAGAAGTTGAAGGAGAAATTCAAGGGTAAGAGAGCATATGTTACTGCAGGTGCAGCTCACGGTCAGGCCCTGATCACACTTCTTAACGAACTCGGATTTGAGGTAGTAGGTGCTGCTGTGTTCCATCACGACCCGGTATATGACAGCGGCGACGATAAGCTCGATATCTTAGGTCAGGCTGTTAAGAACTATGGTGACGTTCCCGACTACAGAGTATGCAACAAGCAGGCATGCGAACTCGTTAATGCACTTAACAGGATCAAGCCGGATTTCATTCTTGCAAGACACGGCGGAATGACACTCTGGGGTGCAAAATTCGGAATCCCTTCACTTCTCATCGGTGACGAGCAGTTCGGTATCGGATACCAGGGCGCATTAAATTATGCAAGAAGAATAGAGGACACATTGGACTCTATCGAATTTATAAAGAACTATTCAAAGCATGCTTCGAATCCTTACACAAAATGGTGGCTCGAACAGGATCCCGGTTACTTCCAGGGTGACGGATCAGGCAGAGGCTGCGCAAGATAAGAGACGGAGGATTCTAAGATGTCACAGACGATTGAACAACCAAGATTTACATGCGCACTCGGCTCCTGCCAGAGCGTGGTCGCAATCAAGAAAGGCGTGCCGATCCTTCATTCCGGCCCCGGATGCGGAGTGCAGATCAGCCGGATAATCGGCCAGGGAGAAGGCTATGCAGGCGGATCTACAATGCCCTGCACAAATGCTGAAGAAGCGGACGTTGTTTTCGGCGGCGAGAAGAAGCTCCGCAACGTTATAGAGAATTCATTTAAAGTCATAGATGGCGATCTATATGTTGTAATTACCGGATGCACTGCAGCGATCACAGGTGATGATGTAGCGGCTGTAGTCGGCGAATTCCAGAACGACGATAAGCCGATCGTTTATGTCGAAGAAGGCGGATTCAAGTCAAATAATTACGCAAGCCACTCAAGACTCGTTAAGGCGATAATCGATCAGTATGTTGATAAGTTTAGTGAAGACCGTGAAGTGATTCCGGGACTTGTTAATGTATTTGCCAACATCCCGTATCAGGATCCGTTCTGGAACGGAAATCTCGAGCAGCTGAAGAGGATACTCACAGGCATCGGACTTAAAGTCAACATCCTTTTCGGAAACGAATCAGAAGGCGTATCCGAATGGAAGACTATCCCTCAGGCTGAATTCAATCTTTTCGTCGGCTCATGGGCAGGTCTTGATATCGTAAAGCATCTTAAGAGAAAGTACGGAACACCTTATTTCCATTTCCCTTATACACCAATCGGTGCGAAGGAAACATCGAAGTTCTTAAGAGACGTGGCTGAATTTGCAAATCTTGACAGCAAAAAAGTGGAAGCTTACATCGACCGTGAAGAAAAGAAGTTCTATACACATATCGATAAGATGGCAAGCTTTATGCTCGAGTTCAGATACGGTATCCCGAGAAGATTCTATTCGATCGCTGACAGTTCATACTCTTTGGGATTTTCCAAGTTCCTTTTAAATGAACTCGGAATCATCCCTGGTATCCAGTTCATCGTAGATGATGTTCCCGAGAAATATCAGGAAGGCATCCTCGAAGAGTTCTCGAAAATATCAGATCTTCAGACCAGAACGGTACAGGTCGTATTTGATCCGGATGCAGGTCTTGACCAGTTAAAACTCCTGGAAGATGCAAAGGATTATTCAGATAAGAGGATCCTTATTCTCGGAAGTTCATGGGATAAACACATCGCTGATGAGCTCCATGCTGATCTCCTGATCATATCGGTACCGGTACAGCACAGGCTTGTAATGAACTGCGGATACTTAGGATACGAAGGCGGACTTCGTGCGATAGAAGATATCTACGACAGAGTTCTTGCAACATACAGATAAAAACATAAGAAAGAAGAAACGAGAAAATGAGACAGATTGCAATTTACGGAAAAGGCGGAATAGGTAAATCCACAACAACACAGAACCTTACTGCAGGACTTGCAGAGATGGGTAAAAAGATAATGGTGGTAGGGTGCGACCCGAAGGCAGATTCGACAAGACTCCTTCTGAACGGCCTTGCACAGAAGACAGTACTCGACACACTTCGTGAAGAAGGTGAAGTTGATGATCTCTCACAGATCGAAAAGGTCGGATTCGGCGGTATCAGATGCGTTGAGTCAGGCGGACCTGAGCCCGGTGTCGGATGCGCAGGAAGAGGCATTATCACATCAATCGGAATGCTTGAAGATCTCGGTGCCTATACTCCTGATCTTGACTATGTTTTCTATGACGTTTTGGGCGACGTTGTCTGCGGAGGATTCGCAATGCCTATCCGTGAAGGAAAAGCACAGGAGATCTACATCGTAGCTTCCGGTGAGATGATGGCACTCTACGCAGCAAACAACATCTGTAAAGGTATTCAGAAATACGCTCTTAAGGGCGGCGTAAGACTCGGAGGAATCATCTGCAACAGCCGTAAGGTAGACAGAGAAGAGGAACTCTTAAGAGAATTCGCAAAGGAATTAGGAAGCCAGCTCATTTACTTCGTGCCCAGAGACAACGAGGTCCAGAGAGCAGAGATCAATAAGAAGACTGTTATCGATCACGATCCTAATCATCCTCAGGCAAGAGAGTACAGAAAACTTGCAGAGGCAATCGAGAACAATACCCAATTCGTGATCCCGAAGCCGATGACACAGGAAAGACTTGAAGAGATCCTCGTTGAATTCGGACTTATGGAGAGCATTAAAGACAACTATCACATCTAAGAAATATCGAAGGAAGAAACATGATCAGAGCGGCATTTGCAACAGGAGACGGAATCAATATCAACCGGCACTTCGGTGTGGCTGACAGATTCGATATCTATGAGATCGACAGGGATAACAAGACCTTCGAGAAAGTGGATACGAGAATCGTCGACAGTCTCGGTGTCAGTCTGCAGCATGATGATTCACTTCTTGCCAGACTCGCTGATGTGATAGATGACTGCAACGTAGTCTTTTCTGCAAGATCAGGCGAACACGCAAGAAAGTTACTTTACGACAGAAAGATACAAAGTGTCGATATAGAGCGCGAAGTTGAGTTTGTTATCAATAAGCTCTTCACTGCACGCGTTGACATAATCGATCCTCGGTACAAAGAGGAGAAAGAGAGGGAAAAAAGCAATGGAGACAACAAAAACCATTCTTTTGAAAACCTTCAAAAAAGACATCCATGCCTGGGAGGCCATTCGAATGTGACGGCAGGAAGAGTTCACCTTCCCGTCAGTCCCAAGTGCAACATCGGATGCAGGTTCTGCAGCAGAGGGTTTGACAAATCGGTCATCAGACCGGGTGTAAGTTCACTCGTTTTGAAGCCGGAAGAAGCAGTGGAAACAGTAAGAAAAGCAAAAGAGCTTTGCCCCGAACTCACAGTAGTCGGAATAGCAGGTCCCGGCGATACGCTCGCTACGGACAGTGCTCTTCAGGCTTTCAGATTGATCAAAGAGACCTTCCCGGATCTTATCTGCTGTCTCTCCACAAACGGTTTCCGTCTTCCCGATAAGGTCGAGGAGATCGCCGATATCGGTATCGAGACACTTACTGTCACAGTCAATGCCATAGATCCTGAGATCGAAGCGCAGATCAACAGCTTCGTCATTGATTCCGAAGGCAAAAGACATGATGGCGTGGAAGGAGCAAAGCTTCTCATCGCTAACCAGTTGGAAGGCATCCGCCTTGCTGCAAGTAAAGGAATAGTCGTCAAGATAAACAGTGTGCTTGTTCCGGGCATAAACGATAAACATATACCCGAAGTCGCAAAGAAAACTGCCGAGCTCGGCGCATCCATACTGAATATCATTCCACTCATTCCCCAGAACGAGATGAAGGATATAAAGGCTCCCACCTGTGCTGACCTGGAAGAAGTCAGACAGGAAGCCGGTAAATATCTTGAAGTCTTCCGCCACTGTCAGCACTGCCGTGCAGACAGTCTGGGAATTCCGGGCAAGGGCAAGGATCTTCATGGCGAACTGTATAAAGATTTCAAAGAAAGGGCCGCTGATACTTTCAGCCACGGATAAATAATGAGCACGTATCTTAAAATAAGTGATCTTCATAAGACTTTTTATCCTCACGGTGAACCATTGAAAGTCTTGGAAGGCATCAACTTGGAAATCGAGAAAGGCGAGATATTCGGGATCATCGGTTTCTCGGGCGCAGGTAAATCAACACTTGCCAGATGCATAAACGGTCTGGAAAAGCCCGACAGCGGATCAGTCGAACTTGGCGGAACAGACATATTGTCTCTCTCAAACAAAGAAATCCTCAATAAGCGTCACAAGATCGGAATGATATTCCAGAACTTCAATCTCTTTGACTGCTTAACTGTTTACAAGAACATCTCATATCCGTTGGAGATTGCCGGGGTACCGAAAAGTGAGATCAAGAAGAGAGTCTTGGAGACAGCTGAACTTGTCGGTCTGACAGATAAGCTCAAGGCACATCCCGGTGCGCTCTCCGGAGGACAGAAACAGAGAGTCGGAATTGCAAGAGCGATCGTCACCAACCCTGATTTCATTATTTCAGATGAGGCGACATCAGCACTTGATCCGCAGACCACGATACAGATCCTGGATCTTCTTAAAGAGATTAACCGGAAGCAGGGCATTACGATCCTGATGATCACCCACGAGCTGGATGCCATCAGATATTCATGCAGGCGGATGGCAGTCCTTGAAGAAGGCAGGATCACAGAGAGCGGATCCGTAAGAGATATTTTCGAGAATCCGCACAGCAAAACAGGAGAACTGTTCTCGAGAGTATTCATGCTCATGCAGAATGTCGAACTCACGAACGGAAGCGGTATCTGAGGAGGAAGAAAAAATGAGTTTATTGGATTCATCTTTATGGGACGTTATCGTCGCATCCTTCTCTCCCGAGATCTGGAAAGATCTGTGGGGTCCGATCGGTGAGACGCTTTACATGACAACGCTCTCTTCGCTGATAATGCTGGTCTTCGGTCTCGTCATCGGAATACTCTTTACTGTGACTAATCCTGACGGACTCGTACCGCTCAAGATATCTTACACGGTATCAGGCTGGGTAATAAACTGCCTGAGGTCATTGCCGCAGATGATAATGATCATCCTCATGATACCTGTAGCGAGACTGATCTTCGGAAAGGCATACGGAACGAATGCATGTATCATCGCAATTGCTGCAAGCTGTATCCCTATGTATGCAAGGATCGTTGAGAGCAGTCTTCTGGAGATCGACAAAGGTAAGATCGAAGCTGCCAAAGCAATGGGAAGTTCGAATCTGAACATAATCTTCAGGATACTTCTGCCGGAAACATTACCTTCTCTCATCAGAGGTTTTACGGTATCGGTGATCACGGTCTTGTCTATGACAGCCCTTGCGGGAATGTTCGGTGCAGGCGGTATCGGTGATATAGCAGTCAGATACGGTTATCAGCGTTTCCAGCACGACAAGCTTTTTGCTTGTGTTTATATCCTGGTTATCCTGGTCCAGTTGATCCAGGGGATCGGAAATCTAATATCAAAATCAATACTTAAAACAAGAAATCTTGTTTAACTACTAAAGGAGAAAAATAATATGAATAAGAACATTGCAACCAAACTTTTATCTGTCGTAACTATCGGCGCATTCGCATTAAGCCTTGCAGGCTGCTCATCAACCGGTTCAGGCACATCTGTTGTAGCTGACAGCACAACATCAGCTTCACAAGAAGAACAGACATCGGGTGAATCATCTGAAGAGGATTCTACCGAGAAGATCGTTTTGAAGGGTATCGTAGACCTTGTCCCTCACTCAGAGATCATTGAGCATGTAAGACCTCAGCTCGAAGCTCAGGGTATCTATATCGAGCTCGTTTCAACAGCTGCAGATTCCACTACAAACGAGAGACTCAACTCAGGTGAGATCGATTTCAATTACTTCCAGCACCTCCCTTATCTCGAGAGCGAGATCGAAGCAAACGGTTATGACCTTGCCAGTGCCGGCGGCATTCACATTGAGCCTATTACAGCATATTCCGATAAGTATGCTTCTGTAGATGAGATTCCTGAGAATGCAGTAGTTGCTATCCCTAACGATGGTACAAACGAATACAGAGCACTCAGGATCCTTGAGCTCAACGGCTTCATTCAGCTCGACGATGCTGCAAGAGATTCTCTTTCCGCTTCTGTTGATGACATCGTTTCCTATGTTAAACCCATCGAGATCGTAGAGATCGATTCTGCACAGATCATTCCTACAAAGGATGACTATGATTTCTTCATCACAAATACAAACAAGGCTCTTGAAGCAGGCATTACATCCAACAAGCTCTTCAGCGAAGGTGAAGACAGCCCTTATGCAAACATCATCGCAGTAAGAACAGAAGATCTTGATAACCCTGCAATCCAGGCACTCGTTGATGCACTTCTTTCTGAAGAAACACAGCAGTGGATCCAGGACAACTACAACGGTGCAGTTATTCCCGTTATCGCAGTTGGCTAAGTCTTTAACGGATGAATAAGGTTAAGACAAAATACGGAAGTTTCACCGCGTGCAGCGATGCTTCAGATCTTCGCAAGAAGTATCGCTGCCCGGTGGAATACCACCTTAACGGAAATGTTAAAAGCGTCTATCTTCAGGACGTAGAGGAAGTTGTTCTTCCCGAAGGAAGATTCCAGGCTGAACTGATGACTTTTTATGAAGACGGAAGCATCAAGAGATTATTCCCTTTATATGGCCAGCTCAACAGTTACTGGGGTGTTGAAGATGAGATCAAGGATGCTCCGGAATATGTCTTTACCGTAAATAACCAAAAACTGAAGATAAGGCCTCAGTGCATATATTTTTATCCGTCCGGAAAAATAAGAAGCATAACTTTGTGGCCTGAAGATTCAATTACCGTCGATACTTCCGTTGGTTCTGTTACGAGCAAACTGGGGATCGAAGTTTATGAAGACGGGACTATAAGAAGTATAGAACCCGTGTTCGGAACGACATTTGCAACCTGCTATGGTGAAGCAAGGCCTTTCATGATAAGAAAGCATATGCTTCATGCAGAAGATGCTTCCACAAGATTTGATGAGAACGGAAACGTCATAAGTTTTGCGACTCTTCATACCAAGGTGGAAGTAAATGGCAAAGTCTATAAGGCAGAAGATTACCGTTCGCCGCTTATCGTATATTTAGGCGACGGGACAATTGGAATAAGAGGAGCAGATGACATTAACATATGGATCAACACCTTGGAGAACAAGGTGAGATTCCGCTAAAAAGCGTGTCGTTTCTTCTTTTGCAGGAGGGGATGTCTCATTTTGGGGCAGACCCTCTTGTAATGATTTATCAGAAAAGAGACTTTTTGTATGATTACAGTTCGGGATGCACGTTATGAAGATGCTCCAAGGCTATTGGAGATCTACGGATATTATGTAAAGAACACTGCGATCTCGTTTGAGATCGATATGCCTTCGCCGGAAGAATTCGAGAACAGGATGAGGGAGATAAAACATCACTATCCGTATCTTGTGATCGAAAATGACGGCCTCATCGAAGGCTATGCATATGCGCATCTTTTTGTCGGCAGGGAAGCATATTCATATTCTGCTGAGACCACGATATATCTTGACCATGATTCCAAAGGTTTGGGCTATGGAAAAAAGCTATACGAAGAACTCGAGAAAAGACTTGCTCAGATGGGCATAACAAACCTATATGCGTGTATAGGCGTTACTTCCGATGAAGACGGATATCTTACAAACAACAGCCGTGATTTCCACAGCCACATCGGGTATAAGTGCGTGGGCGTTTTCGGGAAATGCGGAAGAAAATTCGGAAGATGGTATGACATGATCTGGATGGAAAAACTGATCGGAGATCACATAGAAGATTCTGATCCCGTTAAGTGGTATGACCATCAGGCCTGATCAGCCTGTTTTGACCTCAGCTGCCTTCTTATCCTGTTTATGTGCCGCTCAAAAGATCCGTTGTTTATAAGCTCAGTCAGGACGAGCTGCTCGAACGTCGGAACCGTGCATGAATAAAATCCCAGTTTCTTATTAAACGTTTCTATCAGGTGCTCGGGAAGGACCATATAGCCCACACGGAGCGCCGGAGAAATAGTCTTTGAGAAAGTATTCAGATATATCACGTTGTCTTTTGTAGTCATCGAGAAAAGGGTCTCAACGGGTTTGCCCAAAACAGAAAACTCAGATTCAAAATCATCTTCAACTATTATCCTGTCGGATGCGTCAGCCCATCTTATGTATTCGTGACGTTTGGATGCGGAAGCTGATATTCCCGTCGGAAAACTTCTGAATGGTGATATGTGCAGGACCTTCGCCTTTGTTTTATTAAGCGCTTTGCTCTCGATTCCGTCATTTCCGAGTGCAAGCAATTCATATTTCACATTTGCATTCTTATATACTTTTCTGATCTTCTCGTAAGAAGGGTCTTCCAAAGCGAATATCCTGTCATCTCCTATCAGACCTGCGATGAGATTATAAAGGTATTCAGCACCTGATCCGATCACGATCGCCGAAGGATTGATATGGATATCTTTGTTTCTTGCCAGGTATTTTGAGATGGCTTCACGGAATTCCGGAAGGCCTGCATTAGGTGATTTAAGGAGTATGTCATCCTGACGGCTCGCAATGATGTTCCTCATTGTTTTCGATAAGACAGAAACAGGGAAGACCAGCCTGTCTGAATTGCTGTCAAATGAAGCATTAACTGATTGATTCTCTTCAGGAAAAGATGAGAAACCGTCTGCGGCACGGAAGTCAACATAGTAGCCGCTCTTCTCAACACTTCTGATATACCCTTCGTCACGGAGGAGATCGTAGGCGTGCTCTACTGATATAACGCTTACTCCTGATTCAGAAGCCAGGGTCCTTTTTGACGGGATCTTTGTATTGTAAGGATATACTCCGTCTACGATGTTTTTCTTGATCTGCTTATACAGATTTATGTATAAAGAGTCGCTTGTTTTGTTCCTCATCTGGTTATATAAAAAACTCTCATTCTGGTTATTTGATATGTTCAGATAAGTTGTACCATATTGTCATTCGTAAAACAACTCTTTCAGGAGATATAAGACAATGAGTGATCATGAGAAAAACAAAAAGATAATCAAAAAGATTGCATATACAGGAATTCTGGCGGCATTTATCTATATCGGAACACAGCTTCACATACCTACTGCAATAGGACACATTAACCTTGGTGATCTGGTCATATTGGTAGCAGCTTATATCCTGGGACCTTTCTCGGCGATAGCCGGTGCGATCGGTGCAACGCTCGCAGATCTTACAGCAGGATATCCGCAATACGCAATTCCTACTTTTTTGATCAAAGGAATCATGGGACTTGTTGCAGGACTTCTATTGAAGCATAGCAGCGGAAACAAAGTACCGTTAGTGCGCAGACTGATAGCTGCAGTAGTTGCCGAACTGATCATGGTGGCAGGATATTTCGGATTTGAATCTTTACCTTTTATGTATGGCGTGGAAGCCGCAGCAGGTTCAGTAGTACCTAATCTTATTCAGGCGGCTGCAGCAATTATCGGCGCTATCCCGCTTACCTACGTAAAACTGTTCGACAGGATCCGCGTTTAACAGAGAAAATTCAAATATATAGTGGACATACAATAAAGGGGTATTTCCTTACCGGGATGCCCCTTCATTGTTTCAATTAATGCAGCGCTTGACATGTCTGTCCTGCTCGGATATAAACATATTCACAAGATAGGTTTATATGGACTTGAGATATGAATACAAACCCAAGGAGAAAATCAATGATTACAAGAACTGAAGCATTTGAACTGCTTAAGAAATACAATAAGGACCCTTTTCACATCCAGCATGCTCTAACGGTCGAACTGGTCATGAAGTGGTATGCAAAAGAACTGGGTTATGAAGACGCAGCAGAGTATTGGGGGATCGTAGGACTTCTTCATGATATAGATTTTGAGATCTATCCTGAGGAACACTGTCTTAAGGCTCCTGAGTTATTAAGAGAAGGCGGCGTTGGTGAAGATATCATTCATGCAGTCTGCTCACATGGTTACGGAATAACTGTAGGGTGCGGCGAGACAATTGATGTTGAGCCTGTTCATGAGATGGAGAAAGTCTTATTTGCAGCCGATGAACTTACCGGCCTTATCGGTGCCGCAGCGCTTATGAGGCCTTCGAAAAGCACGAAGGATATGGAACTTAAATCCTTGAAGAAAAAATACAAGAGCAAAGGCTTTGCCGCAGGATGTTCCAGGGAAGTGATCGAGCGTGGAGCAGATCAGCTGGGCTGGGAACTTGATAAGCTTCTTACCATGACTTTGCAGGCGATGGCTGCTACTGAAGATGAATTGAATGCAGAATTGGAGACGGTTAATTCATGAGATCCATCCTGATCAAAGATACGACCCGTGAAGAACGTGAAGCAATCGTAAGAGCCTCTCTTGATTGCGGCGGCGGCTGCGAGTATTGTTCATCCTGCTGGCTGGGCGGGATCCCCATCAGGTCTTCTTCAGATACTCATTGATCTTCTCGATATAGAGTTTGCCGAGTCTGCTGGGAACCGTATTTTTGCGCGTGATGTAACCGATCAGCATCTTGCTCTCGTTATCATCATCGTCGGCCTGGAACGGGACAGCAAGGAAATCACCCCCGTTAAGTTCTTCGCAGATTATTCCCGAGCACAATGTATAACCGTTGAGTCCGACCATGAGGTTTAACATAGTTGCCCTGTCGCAGGCTTTGATGATCCTCGAATAATCTTTGGTGCTCAAGATCTCTTCAGCATAGTAGAAAGACGCATCACCCTGTTCAAATGACAGACAGGGATATTCTTTAAGGTCTTCGAAAGAAATGAATTTTGCCTTGGCAAGAGGATGGCCGGACCACAAATAGACATAAGCAGCGCACTCTATCAGCGGATGGAATTCCAGATTTGCCGTGCTGAGAAGTTTTCCGATGGCCCTCTTGTTAAAATCGCTCAGGTAGATTATTCCTATCTCGCTTTTGAGGTTGGCTACATCCGATATGACCTGCTGTGTCTTGGTTTCCCTGATCGCAAGTTCATACCTTGAAGTATCACTTTCTTTTACGAGTTCAACGAAAGCCTTGACTGCAAATGAATAGTGTTGGGTCGATACTCCGAATTTCTTCTTGATATTTTTCGCATTTCCGAAGTGCTCGGAAAGTTCGGTATAGTCGTTTATTACCTGTCT
>JAILHX010000076.1 GCA_024695565.1 Saccharofermentans sp.
CGTAATCGGAATAGGCCGTTTTGGCTACCATCTTATCGATCAGCTGAACAAAGCCGGCGATGAGATCATGGCCGTGGATTCTTCCGAAGAAAGAATAACCCCCGTCCTTGGAATGGTAACCAGCTCCCTCATCGGCGATGCAACAAATGAACAGTTCATAAGATCCCTCGGCGTGGAAACATTCGACGTCTGCTTCGTTGCCATCGGAGATAATTTCCAGTCTTCACTGGAAACCACTGCCCTGCTCAAAGACTGCGGCGCCAAATACATCGTTGCAAGAGCTTCCAGATCGGTCCAGAAGCGCTTCCTCCTCGCCACAGGCGCGGATTCTGTTGTCTTCCCCGAGAAGCAGGTAGCAGAATGGTCCGCCGTCCGTTACTGTTCCGCTGATGTTGTTGATTATCTTGATTATCCCGGCGATTATTCGATCTTCGAGGTCAATGTTCCGAAGGGATGGGTCGGTAAAAGCCTTGTCGATCTCGGAGTCAGGAGCAAGCTCCATCTGAACGTACTGTCTATAAGGCGCGAAGGCAAGTCTATACTTGAATTCCCTGCCGATTTTATTTTTGCCGAAGGTGACACGGTAACTGTCTTCGGAGCAGACAAGGATCTTAAGAAGGCATTTGACATCAACTACTGATATTTTAGTTACAATTGGGATACGAAGGGGCTGTCTTGCTTGAGGCAGCCTTTTTCATTTGTCGTTGTCTGTATGTTGTTGCGGAAGTGTTGTACACGCATTTGTACGGCAGTGCGTTACAAATGTATGTACAAAGCATGGTTTTACGGGTGAATGTACAGCAAAAGCACGGCAGGTGTTGTACAAATGTATGTACAAAGCATGGTTTTACGGGTGAATGTACAGCAAAAGCACGGCAGGTGTTGTACAAACGTGTGTACAAAACGGGGGATTCCGGGCATATGTACAGCAAAAGCACGGCAGTGCGTTACAAGTGTATGTACAAATCGGCATGAGATGGCATTATTCGGGCGGAATCCGCTTCAGAAACGCCAACATTTCCCGTGAGCTGTTTGGAATAAACCACGGCAACAAAAAACCGGCTCCCCAAGCGGGAAGCCGGCCGGCATATAGTCAATCAAATTCAGAACGGATTATCTTACGAGTCTCTCAGTCTCCTGAGCGATAGCAAGTTCTTCGTTTGTAGGGATAACGCAGACTGTTACCTTTGAAGAAGGCTTGGAGATGATAGCTTCCTTGCCTCTGAGGCCGTCATTTGCTGCTTCGTCGAACTCAACGCCCATGAACTCGAGGCCTTCACACATAGCCTTTCTCATGGAGTCTGTGTTCTCTCCGATACCAGCTGTGAATACGATAACGTCAACACCGCCCATAGCAGCTGCATATGATCCGATGATCTTCTTGCCCTGGTATGCGAACATGTCGAGTGCGAGCTGGGCTCTGTCGTTGCCTTCACTTGCAGCCTTAGCGAGATCTCTGAAGTCAGAAGAAACTCCGGAAACTCCCTGAACACCTGACTGCTTGTTGAGAAGTGTATCCATCTCGTCAGCAGTAAGGCTCTCGTTCTTCATGAGGAAAGGAACGATAGCGGGATCGATGTCACCTGTTCTTGTACCCATGCAGATGCCTGCAAGAGGTGTAAGACCCATTGATGTATCCTGGCACTTGCCGTCCTTAACGGCTGCGAATGAAGAACCGTTTCCGAGGTGGCATGTGATGATCTTAAGATCCTCATACTTCTTGCCGAGGAAGTCAGCAACTCTGTGGCTTACATAACGGTGGGATGTTCCGTGGAAACCGTAACGGCGGATGTCGTACTTCTCGGAAAGCTCATAAGGAAGAGCATATGTGTAAGCCTTTGCGGGCATTGTCTGATGGAATGCCGTATCAAATACTGCAACCTGAGGTGTGCCTGCAGGAAGAACGTCCTCGCATGCCTCGATACCGATGAGGTTTGCGGGATTGTGGAGAGGGCCAAGAGGGAAGCAGTCTCTGATGACCTTCTTAACGTCGTCGTTAACGATAACGGACTCGCTGTAGTACTTACCGCCGTGGAGTACTCTGTTACCTACAGCTGCGATCTCGGATACGTCAGAGATTACGCCGTGCTCAGGATCAACAAGAGCATCGAGGATCATACGGACAGCAACCTTGTGGTCAGGCATGGGTTCTGTAGAAATGAAATCCTCCTTGCCTGCGGGCTTATATGTGAGCTTACCGTCGATTCCGATTCTCTCGGCATTACCCTTTGCGAGGACATCGCCTGTATCGATGTCGAAAAGCTGGAACTTAGCGGAAGAGCTTCCGCAGTTGATTACTAAAATCTTCATTAGACTTCTTCTCCTGTCTTTATAGTTGTCTTGATCTTATGGCTATTAAGCCTGTGCAGCCTGAGCCTGAACAGCTGTGATGGCAACTGTTCCTACGATATCGTCAGCGTTGCATCCGCGGGAGAGGTCATTAACAGGAAGTGCAAGACCCTGGAGGACCGGACCGTAAGCGGGAGCCTTGGCAAGTCTCTGAACGAGCTTGTAGCCGATGTTGCCTGCTTCGAGTGAAGGGAATACCAATGTGTTAGCGTGGCCTGCAACCGGTGATCCGGGTGCCTTGAGCTGACCTACTTCTTCAACGAGAGCAGCATCTAACTGGAGCTCACCGTCAACTACAAGATCAGGATACTTCTCCTTAGCGATCTTAACTGCCTCAGCAACCTTTGTAACATCATCATGCTTTGCTGAACCATATGAAGAATATGAGAGCATTGCAACCTTTGCCGGAGCGCCGATGAACTGCTCGAATGACTCAGCGGAGAGCTTTGCGATCTCTGCGAGCTTTGCAGAATCAACGTCTGTGTTAACTGCGCAGTCAGCGAAAATGAAGAGGCCGTGCTCACCAAGATCGCAGTCAGGTACGTCCATAAGGAAGAAACCTGAAACGGAAGAAATGCCGGGCTTCATCTTGAGGAGCTGGAGAGCAGGACGGATAGTGTTGCCTGTTGAATGGCAGGCACCGGAAACAGCACCGTCTGCATCACCGCACTTGCACATGAGGCATGCATAGTACATGTAATCTGATTCCATCTGAGCCTGAGCCTTCTCGGGTGTGATGCCCTTCTTCTCAGCGTCAGCGATAAGAGCAGCAGTCTCTTCCTCAGAAAGGCCCTTCTTCTCAGCCTTCTTCTTTGCTGCAGCTACCATGGTGTCTACACCGCGGAGCTCAACGAACTTATCAATATATTTCTGCTTGTTGGGATCGTTAAAAGGATCAACGATCGTTGCGCCTGTAATGTCAAAACCTTCGGAATTCTTAGCGATCTCTTCGGGTGTACCGATGATGATGAGGTTTGCCATATCCGCCTTAATGATCTTCTCGGCAGCCTCAAAAGTTCTCTTGTCCATTGACTCGGGAAGCACGATAGTCTTCTTGTCAGCCTTGGCTCTGGCCATGATGTCATCAATGAATGCCATATATATTTATCTCCTTTGGAATTTTTAGTCGACAAAAGTATACTCGCAAACCTATATTATTTCAAATAAAAAGAAAGGGTATTACGAGGTAACCAGACGGGTGCTCAGATTCTCCCTGGAATAGAAGACATATCTGTCATTTTCTTCCCTGAAGATCATGTAAAGAGCAGGGCTCGTGGACTTGGTTGCAACCCTCTTGCCTAAAGTGTCGCAGAGCCTGTCATAGAGGTCGGTATCGCCCATAAAATATGCGAGCAGCAGGCCGTCTGCATATGCATTGAGCGCTTCCCTGCCCGAATAATTACCGGTCATTATAACGTAAGATGTATAGATTCTGCCGTTGTTCATTACCATGCTCTTGAACTCGGCAAATGACTCGCTGTCGAGCTCGCCCACTTCGGAAAGATTTCTCATCGTCCTGACGTTATGAACGATGTCGAACGCACCTGTGCTTTGACCGCTGTAGATATAGTCGCCGCTGTCCATATTACCGATTGCCGCATAAGCGTAGAAAGCATAGCCTTCGCCGGCAAAACCGCCCTTGACCGCCATAAGCGCTCTGTCGTAAGAACCCTCCGGCAGGATGGAATTGTTTTCGAGGTCTCTGATAAGTCTTAAATTGATATTCGAGAGCAGTACGCCTTCGACTTCCTCTTCAAGTTCATCTATCTTAGTGTCGGCGCCTTCGGTATCACCGGTAAGCGTTCCGTACATCTGCTCGAGAGAACCTTCCTGCGTGGCATCGATGTCGCTTATATCTTCAAGGCTCACATAGAGCGATTCGGCATATTTGGCGACGGAGATCTGCTCCGGTATGAGCCTTCCTTCGCTGTCAAAGAGGATTCCTGCCAGATGGCATATCTCCTTATAGTCGTCGTTATTTCCGTAGGTAACATAGTATTCCATCATAGCATCGAGCCACTCGACTGAAGCTGCAACGGTTATGATCTCTTCGTTGTTCTTCTCTTCCTCGGCATAAACAAAAGTCTTGTACGCTCCGTCGGCCAGTCTGAATCTGTTAATCACTTCGTTCTTGAGGGATACGGCATTTGCCCTGTCGCCTGAACGGACATAGCACTTAAGGAGCAGCGCCTGGTCCGTAAGCTCGTATATTCCGGAGTCTTCGGCTTCCTGTGTAACGAGTCTTCCTGCGATCGTATAAGTAGTTGATGCGAGGATGCCGTCGCCGCCCTTTGCCACAAGGAGGTTTTTGGACCTCCCGAAAAGGTAATCGCTGACGATATTGTTATCAGCTGCTATATCGCTCCAGTCGTGACCGACATGGGTGGTCGCCGTAAGCCTTAATCTCGATCCGCCTCCGAACCTGCCGGTGTAGAACAGATAGAATACTATGGCACCTAATGCCAGTGCGGCTATTACCGCACCTGTTATGACCTTGCTGATACCGATGTCCGCTATTGACCTTCGTTGCATAAACTCTGCCTTATGAAATATAATCTTTACAATCAAAGATTATACCAAAAGCAGAGGATATACATAAATTGCGGGTTATAGGAATAATTGCGGAATTTAATCCATTTCACAACGGTCACGGGTACCTGATCAGGAAGGCCCGTGAGGCCGTAAATGACCCCCGGGCAATAGTCATGCCGGTCATGTCCGGTCATTTTACCCAGAGAGGTCTTCCCGCCATTTGTCCCCCGCAGGTCCGTGCCAGGCAGGCTCTTCTCTGCGGCGCAGATGTAGTTATTGAACTCCCCTTCAGTTTCTCATGCGCGCCGTCCTCAAGATTTGCTGAAGGCGCAGTCTCCGAGCTCATCTCAACCGGTGTTGTAACAGATATCGCATTCGGTGTGGATACCGATGATACCGGACTCCTCAGATCACTTGCAGATCTGAACTTCGAAGAAGATGAATTATTCAACAGCAAGCTGAACGAATATATATCGACCGGGATAAGCTTCCCTCAGGCAAGGGCTTCCGCCATAAGGGATCTGGCAGCTTCCAGGGGCATCACGGGTGATCTTGATTCCGTGCTCATAAGTCCCAATTCGATCCTCGCATTGGATTATCTGATCGCGCTTAAAAAATTCGACTGGAAGAACAGGATCAACGTTATCATGATCAGGCGCGAAGGCGAAGGATATCACGATCAGTCCATGGAGGGTGACTTCACCAGTGCAACAGCTATCCGCAGCGTTATATCGGGTCACGCTCCTCACTTCAGCCGGTCTGCCATAGCGCAAGATCTTAACGGCCACATGCCTGATCTGCCGCTCGGTGCAATGCTGTCATCAGCTTCTTCAGGCGTATTCAGATTCCCTGATTACATAAGCTACATAAGAGAAGCCATGCTTAAGGCGGCATCTTCAGACCTTGAAGATATCGCTTATATGAGTGACGACTTATCGGGATATATTAGAAATTTTGCAGATGACATAAGACCCGGTACGATTCCGGACAGCGATCATGACCTGAATGTTTTCGAGAACAATATATCGACAAAGAGATATACGTTGACCCGCATCTACCGCGCGCTGGCTTCCATGATGGCAGGCCAGGACAATTCCTGTCTGGCTATCAAAAGGCCGCCCTATATACGAGTCCTTGGATTTAACAGTGAGGGCAAGTACTGTCTTAAGATCATGGGCAAGTGCGCTAAGATCCCGGTCATAAACAGACCTTCAGATTGTCTGGAACTTCAGTCGGAGAACGAAGACCTTAAGAAGATCTTCGAACTCGATATGAGAGCAGCTTCGACCGGCTGGAAATTATACGGCAGAGATACCGCTTCAGAATGGGAATCGATTCCCGTTATCGTTAAGTAATTCATCCCGGTACGGATTACAGTGAATCCTTCGGGCAGAATAAAACCGTCCGCCGGATAAACCGACAGACGGCTCTTGTTACTGATTCAAATACTAATTAAGCCTTAGCAGCGTTTGCAGCCTTAGCGAGTCTGGACTTTGTTCTGGAAGCTGCATTCTTGCTCATGTGGCCCTTAGCAGCAGCCTGATCCAATGCCTTCTGTGTTGACTGGATAGTAGCATCAAGATTCTCGCCGTTAGCGATATCAGCCTTTGCCTTCTTGATAGTAGTGCGGATAGCACTCTTCTTGCTCTTATTGGCAGCAGCCTTCTTCTCGGAAACGTTTACACGCTTGATAGCTGATTTAATATTAGGCATCTCTTTTTCTCCTTTATTAGAGTTATATCTTCAAATTACCGAAGAATTGTATCACGATTGTTTTTTATTCGCAAGCCTTTGTTGCCTCATAAAGCCCTATACTTGCGGCAATTGTTATATTCAGACTGTCAATATTGCCCGAATGCTCGATTCTGATGGGCTGGCCGATGTTTTTGAACGCCGGATCCAGGCCCGTTGCCTCATTGCCCATGATGAGCGAGAAAGGCTTATTTATCTTTGTTTCCTGCAATTTTGTACTGCCGTCCAGCATGAACGGATACAGGTTGTTATCAGGAAATCTCTTTGAATATTCTTCGAAGGTCTCGAAAACCTCGATCCTCACGCTTGCGCACGCACCCATAGACGCCCTGATTGTCTTGGGATCAAAAGGGTCAGCAGCCTTGGGGCCGACAATTGCAATATCTTCGACGCCGAAGCCCAAGCAGCTCCTTACGATTGTGCCCAGGTTACCGCAGTTGGAAGGATCGACCAGGACCATATGGTTGCCGTCTCTTATCGGCTCGGGGTTCTTCTCTATTACGCATATAACATAACAGTTATCCTTCTTAGACAGAATATTGAACGGTTTCTCCTCGACAGATACAGGAATATCGCTGCCGCAGATGGATCTGATCTTAGCTATTGTCTCTTCGGATCTGAAGGCCGGATGCAGTATGACCGCACTGACAGCATTCCTCTTCTTCAGGAGGTATTCCATCGCTATCGTAGCGCCCAGACCGTAAGTATTAGAATTATTGTTTTTATATCCTGAAACTTTAATCAAATTTTTTCTCCCAAAAATAATTTATATGTTATTATAACTAATGATGGGGAAAATGAGTGAGACATTCGCTTATAAATTTCCATCAATATAGCGCTATATAAAGTAAAGGAGCAATTATCATGGCAGACAATCAAAACTACTCTGAGCAGCTTCCTAAGAATGCTAAGCTGTTCTCAATCCTTTCTTACATCGGCATTCTCTGGCTGTTAGGTCTCTTGATCGCACCTGAGAAGACATCACCCTTCGTAAGAAATCACGTTAACAACGGTATCGTTCTTTCTATCTGCTTAGTTATCTGCGGAATCATTCCTTTCCTCGGTTGGGCATGCGAAATTGTAGTATTCGTATTTGCAATCATGGGAATCATTGCAGCTGCAAAGAACAATTACTACACAATCCCTCTCATCGGAGAGAAGATCAAGATCCTCAAGTAATAACAGGATTTTTAGAAGAGCTTTTGGAGGTGCCTCACGCGGGGCACCTCTTTTTTATGCCCTCTCCCCTTGAGCAACAATAAGGTTTCTATTCTCTAATTTATTTTAAGCGACAATAATTTAATGTTTATCGTTAAAAAGTTGTTGACAAAGATAAAATCGGGTAGTAGTATGATGCCATCAGGAACTAAGGGACCCTAAAAATCAATTACCTGAGGATAAGGAGATTTAGTTTATGGAAGAAAGCGTTAAGATCGCTAAGATCAAAAAGAGCTGTAAGGTTGGTAAAACGGTATCCAATATCCTTTTTATCATCAGCCTTATTGCAAGCATCGCTTCTTTGGCAGGAGGAATATTCATATTCTCAATGGGCAAGGAATTTGATGTCTCAATTGAGCAGGCCATTGATGCCGGATACGTTACAACAGATAACAGCATGGGAACATCGTCGATTATCCGCATCGAGGCTTTTGATGTAAATAACCTTCATTCAGACATCCCTGCATGGCAGGCTGCAATCGATGACCATCCTTATGCGGTCTCATATGGAGCCATGTGCTTAACGATGGCAGCAGCAGTAGCTTTGGCTGCTGTACTGATGAAGCTTATAAGCGGGATTTTCGCACAGATAATCAGAGAGGAAACACCTTTTACCGATAAGGTAATCAAGCGGGTCCTTATCGTAATGATAGCTGTCAGCGCCGTCATGTTCTTTACTTCCGGTATGGCATACGGAGTTTTAGGCGGCATCGTCGCATGGGTCGTCTATTCGATATTGGATTACGGCAAGACCCTCCAGATCCAGTCTGACGAGACATTATAATGGAGGAAAATATGGGACAGATAATACTTAGATTAGACAGAGTCATGGCAGACCGTAAGATCTCACTCAACGAATTGTCCGAGAAGGTCGGTGTCTCTAACGTCAATCTCTCAAAGATGAAGAACGGCAAGATATCCGCGATCAGATTCTCAACACTCGAAGCAATATGCGATGCGCTGGACTGCCAGCCCGGTGACATTTTGGAATATCAGAAATAAGTTTCTAGGATAACAGGGATAGATGGGGCGCCTTAACGGGCGCCCTTACTAATTTGCAGTAAAGCAATAAAACATATATAATTACCGCCGTAGGTATCGAGGTGTAGCGCAGTTGGTAGCGTACGTGCTTTGGGAGCATGGGGTCGCAGGTTCGAATCCTGTCACCTCGACCACCTTTTTTATTTTCCCGCAAAACAATTCTGCTACAGATCAGCTGTTTTTCTCAGAGGAAGTCTTACCCTTCGACAGCTTGTAAAGTTCTTCTGCAGCGATCCTTGTCTTTGCAACTATGTCTCCTTCTTTTGGGAAACAATAGTACAGGCAGTCATTGGTGCCGATGGAAACGATGTCACCTATCTCATACCAGAAGTAATCTGAATTGACACTGTAAGAAGCGCTTGGCGCCTGTTCGTAATGTAGCTTGCCGTCGCAGCCGTCAAGAACGAATCCGTTATTGTCGTGGCGGAGCGTTCCGCTTCCTACCATATAGAGTGCCTTTGAATCTTTTAATATCGCTATGTCACAAGGGACATCAAGAGAGTACGTTCCGTTCTCTATCTCTTCTTTTAACTGCTCGCGTTCCCAGGCAAACCATGCAGGAACATGTGTAAACTTCGGTTCTACATTGATGCCCTTAAGTCTTCCCAAAATATCCAGCTCGTATATAGCACCGCACTCATGGCATGTCAGGGTTATGCCCTTGCCTTCGGTCTTGCCTTCCGTCATGCAGTGAGGACACTTATAGAGGATCCTGTTAAGTCCGTCTGCCCTGAAGGGTTCATCTATCTCTATTGAATTGTCCTGCTGCCATTTGAAATAATCCAGTGTAAACTCTTTATCCACGATCTCATCGATCTGTCTTACCTTCGTCTCTGCAAGTTCTTCCGGCGTGAACAGGCACTTCATCGTGCAGGTTACCTTAACGTCTCTCTTCTGCAGATTGTTATAGAGAGGGTCTCTTGTAAATGAACCATAGGTTGTGATCATGACAACGGGGTGCTTAAGCTTCTTAAGTAAGATTCCGAGTCTTCTCGGGATCTTCGTTCCGGTTCCGTCCAGGGAATAACCTGCCTCAGGATACATGAGGACGCTGGCCTTATTCTCTGTGAGCGCATAATCCATGTCCGAGATGAGCGACATGTCTGATACGAATTTGCGGGTGGGAATGCAGCCAAGAGACCTCATCAGTCCCTCTTTGCCGACCAGGGCATCTGACGTGCAGACGATGCTGAACGGTCGGTCCTTCAAGACTTCGAAAGCAATTGAAAGATCAGTAAAACTGCAGTGGTTCATGAGTATCATCCACGGACCGTCACCTGCCCTTTCCATATCGATCTTCTCGCACTCGAAGTTGACCTTCTTAAGTTCACCGCCAATGACAATGCGGGCAATTCCTTCCAGAAATCTCGAAGGCTTGCGCGGCTTTTTGTGCTCCCATGAAGGAAGCTTTGCAACTTCGTCATAACTTAATGTCTTAGTCTTGATCTTCATGTTTACCTCATCTCGAAAAACTTTATCTTCTTCATAGCCATCTCTTCTACTCTTTCGATATATGTAAGAGCATCCTTTATCGTAGGACATCTCTCTACCCTGTGTTTATAATTTTCGCCTTCCTGCGCAAAGCATCTCTTGCTCATTCCGCCAGCACCGAATGACAGCACGTCTCTGCAGTCGCTCATCATGGCGACATTATAGACCGAGCCCGTGCCGTCTTTTGCAAAACCCGTATTCTCAAGTCCGTGACCGGTATCTTTCTGGCGGTACATATAGTAAGGACGGTATCCTGCTCCTTCTAGCAGCCTGTAGCTCTCGGCAACGGCATCATCTAATCTTCCTCTGCTCATCTCAAGATCCATAACAGTCTCGCGGCTCATGGCTGCGCGCCTTTTCTTATAAAGCGTGTGCACCGTTATGTTGGCAGGCGCAAGTTCTATCAGCTTCTTCGTTGACTCAACGTGCTCATCCGCATTCTCATATGGAAGCCCTGCAATAAGGTCCATGTTGATCAGATCAAAACCCATACTGCGCGCCTGACCGTAGATCCTTACCGCATCTTCGGCCGTGTGCTTTCTCCCGAGCTTTAACAGAGTCTCTGTTCTCATCGTCTGAGGATTGATGCAGATCCTGGTGATTCCGTGTTCCTTCATGGCTTCAAGCTTGCCTAAAGTAATGGTATCAGGTCTTCCGGCTTCGATCGTGACTTCACAATCAGGCGTTATCTTAAGATTTGAATAGATGCAGTCCAAAAGTGACGCAAACTCTTTTTCTTCTAAAACAGTCGGCGTTCCGCCTCCGACATAAAGCGCGGACAAAGGTCTTGTTATATTCGGTGCCACCATGCCTATCTCGCGCTCTAATGCTGCTTCGTAATTAACGAGACGGTCCATGTGGCATGAGATATCAGAAGATACGAACGAACAATACTGGCATCTTGAAGGACAGAAAGGTATTCCTACATAAACGCACAGATTCTCTTCCGGCACTTGGCTTAAGAGCCTTAGTTCTTCCCTCGAAGTCTCATATGCAAGAAGTGCTTTATCAGGTCTTACAAAATACTTTTCTTCCAACGCTTCAGGGCTGTCTTCTTCGCATGCTACGAGCGTAGGTCTTATTCCGGTAAGACAACCCCAAGGCATTCTTTTCGAAGTGATATCAGACAAAGCCATATAGAGCGAGCGCTTGATCTCGCGTCCGGGTTCCAACAATTTCCCCTTAAATTCGTATTCCTTGTCTCCTGCAAAGGTAACAGACCTGCCATCTTCCATCAGCTCGTTAACAAGCGTTACATCCGGACCTTCGGGCGCTATTACTTTGCCCTCGTCCTTTTTCTCTTCAGGGACTCCTGCGAACATCCTTACTACATCTGATACGCCGTAGTATTTATCGTGACCTTTCAGGATAACTTCAAGCATCTCCGGCTCCCTCAACATAAGTCAGATAGAACCTGACATAGATACTGTCCGGCACATTGTAAGACTCAACGCCTTCCTCTTCTCCATTGGACTTAAGGAAAGTATCGTTTACCGTGCTGCTTGTCTCAGTGATATTAAGTCCGAACATCTCGTAGATTGCATCGACCTCGCTGTCGATCTTATCCCAGTACATGTAATCTGCTCTCATGTCTCTATAAACAGGTTCCATCTCAGAAGTAACTACGTACTGCGGCAAGACCTGCTCCGTTGCCTCTGCATACTGCTGCGCGATCGGATAGATATTCCAGAAGATCTCAAAGTAGCCTGCATAGCGGAAGTCAGCACGCTTGGATGAGATGCAGGCCAATGCTGCCAGGAGATTGCAGTCCGTCTCACTCGCATAACCTTTGGCATGGCACAGCTCATGACAAAGCGTATACGGGAACTCAGTAATGTTCATATAATCGGTGTTCAGGTTTACTTCGCCCAGATACATGTCGTATGCTCCGACGATATATGTGTAGCTCCAATAGTGACTGAATGATACGGGCTTTGCACGGACATAATTCTGACTTAACGGAATCTCATACTCGTCCGCGAAAGCATTCAGGAGCGAATTCGCATAACTTGCCGAACTCTCAAAACTCTCGGTCATGTGAGCAACACCATTGTAGTCTTCTCCGAGATGACTCCTGGCCTCGACCATGCCCATATATGCCCACTTAAGAGCAGCGCAGTATTCTTCGAATGTCAGTTCTTCCTGCTCAATAAGATTCAATTCATCTTCCACATCAGTCCTTCTGTATGCGATTCCGTGCATCGCCTGGAATATGACCGCGGCAAGCAGAACAACGATCATGAGGTTTCTATAAGACTGATAGATGTATTTGACCGCACCTTTGGATAAGCACTTCTTAATAAGAAAAACCAGCCAGACAACAAATCCTGCGGCAAGAAGCGGCACACCGATGATTATAATGTTCTCCGTCAAAGAGAAATGGAACATCATATTAAAGCTCTGGGCAGGAGCTGATATGTGCGGGAAAATGTATGTCCCGTAAAAGTCTGCAGCTCTTCCCGGAATAAAGTTGTTCAAGACCGACACGGCAACAGACAGTACCGTTAAAACTACGATCAGCACGATCTTAAGGATTATTCTTCTCTTTCCCTTATGCGTTATCTTCATTTGACTGAATTAATAAGCAGGAAGATCACATACAGGATTCCATATACTACCGGCTGATGAGCCAGATAAATAATGAGAGAATGACGTCCGATGAATTCAACCGGTCTTGCAATGGCAGACATAACCTTGCCACGTCCGCCAAACAGCGTCTTCTTCTCCTTGTAGAGAGTTCTTCCGATAACGCATCCGATAAGGAATACTCCGAGCCACGGAAACAGCGGCATATAATCTGCCATCCAGGGCATTCCCTTGATCTCAAATCCTATGGGAAGGAATATAAGTGCATCCGTTGAATAATCCATATAATGGATATCACATCCGCAGATAACGATATAAAGACCTACAAGTCCCATGATAAGATTCATGACATCAGATCTGACCTTGAATTTCTTCTCAATAAACGAGATCAATGCATAGATGAACACGCCGCAGGTCAATACTGCCAAAACATTGAATATTATCAGACAGTACAGATTGAGATAATAAGTCGCAATGAAAGTGCCGGCAAACAGAACAAGTGTGGCACCAAGAAGCTTTAAGCCCCTCTTTATATTACTTCGCGAAAATGTGCAGCATATTCCTGATACAGATACAAACAGAACAACGATAACCGGATGAACAAAAGACCAGAACCAGCCTTTCTCAAGATATGAGAAACAATCAGCCCCAAATTCATATCTGACGTCCCATGACATATGCATGAAGAGCATCATTATAAGCGCAATACCTCTTAGGAAATCGAGTTCCCATGCACGGTCTTTTGCCAGTCTCTTGCCCTTGCCCATTATTTATTTTCCTGTCCTTCTGCAAGACAGCTTCCTAATGCAGTAGCATATACTGCATTCTCAGGTATGATCATGTTAACGCCATAGAGATCTTCGAACGGCAGCAAATACTGTTCACATTCCTTAAGATCCGTTAACTGTCCCGTGAAAATAATATCTTTTAAATTGCACTGTCTCGATGCCATAATGGCCACAGTACCGATAGCCTGATATACCAGGTTAAACACGCCGGCCATCTTATCTTCTCTGGAGAGATCATCTGCAGCCTTACCGAAGTTAGAAGCCGTAACATTCATCGGAAGTCCTGTGACACCATTCTTTGTGATATCTCCAATCGTAAGATCACACTTCAGGATATCACCTGACGTTGCCATGTCGGAAAGTTTAACTGCATCAGATGTGCCTGCTATCGCAAGACCTAATCCTACGAGCGTACCGCCGCCGACGCCTGAACCGATAATATGTCTTACGCTGTCCTTGGTTGCTTCAAGATATGCAGTACCCGTGCCCATGCTGACAACTACTGCGTGATCCAAACCGGACAGATATAATCCGCCAAGGCCTGTAGCCTTGAATTCTTCAACAATTACCGTCTTTATTCCGAGAATGGGTGCCTGTGGGAAACCTGAACCGACACCTGTGATATTGATCTGCTCGATGTCATTTACCGAAATCGAATTATCGTTAATAAGCTTACCTACAGCACCAAAAGCCGAAGTTACCGGATCAGCTGCCTTAACAACTGCTCTTGAGATTATCTTACCGTCCTGCATGCCGACGATCTTCGTCGTACTGCCACCAATATCCAAACCGACTTTTATTCTCATAGCAAAAACTTCCTTATATTTAATTAGGTTATTCTATCAAATCAAGGGGTATATATCCATTAAACAGAAGATACGAAGGCAATAAAAAAGGCTGTCCCTTTTGGGACAGCCCTGAAGTAACTTTACTGATCAACCCCATTTATACTTAATAACTGACTTATAGTTACCGTCTAACTGTGAAGATATTGATGCGACTTCATCAGCTGACCAATGGTATGTGTTTCTAAATGTATCCTCTGTCATTGCTACGCCATCGACAACGATCTCACGTGAATCCTCAACACCATTCTGCTTAGCGCGCTCTGTGAAACGAGGTACCCAGAAACTGCCTTCGTAAGAATATACATAATCTGTACTGCTGTAATTATCCTTAACGAAGATCTTATAATATACGCACTTTGTAGTAGTATCGAACTTATAGAACATCCTGATGTCCCACTTGCTGTCACCGGAATTTGTGCTGATGAAGTTAGGTTCAAAGATAGCTGTTGAGGAACCGTTCTTATCAGTTACTGTGAGCTTCGGAATTCCACCTATGGGAGATACAGTCCACGTAAACGTATCGCCTGCTGCACCGGTAGTTCCCTGAGTTTCCTTCAGGAATGAATTCTCAAAACCATTAGCATAAAGCAACGCATAGTCTGTTGAGTCATCAATATTATATGTTGTACTGAATGAATCAGATATTGATACACATATTCCTGCAATAACACCGCCGATGATAACAATGATCGCAAGCGATAAGATCATCTCGACTAAGGTAAAACCTTTTTTGTTTTTATTTTGTCTCTTCATAAACTGCTTTCCCCCGAATATCACATTAGAAAACTGTTTTTACCTTAGGATCCTATCGGTGTATTGACTACCAGCGGAGCACTTTCAAGATTCTGGCTGCCGCCAGCTTCATCAATTACCCAATAATATTTTCCGGTATCAGAATTATACATAACGACAACTTTACCTAAAGTTGAGTTGTTGCCTTCCTTCTGCCAATACTCAGGATAGTAAACGAATGTCTTTCTGTTATCTGCTAAATCATCTGAGGAAGGAGCAAATGTGTCCTGACCATAAGGCAATGATGTAGGAACTGTTGAATCCAGATCAGTTTCTGCTTCGATATGAACAAATACATCTTCAAACGAAGCAGTAATGCTTCCCTCTTCGAATGTTAAAACCGTAGCATTACTTCTGTTTCCGCTGCAGTAACCCTTACCCTGCTCTTCTCTGCCACCAGTTCCGGTGTTCGGTGTGTCACTCCAGGTAGCAAGTGTCGACATGCATGCCGTATAGTTATTGGAACCTGACTTACTGTATACAGATGTCTGATATGAATAACCCATAGTAGCAATAAAACCGTTAATGAGCATCGTAGATACTACTACGAGAATGAACGTTGCCAACAGAGTCTCAACAAGTGTGAATCCCTTGCGGTTAATCTGCTTAATTAATCTCTTCATAAAATATCACCTCAGATATGTATTAACTCTATTAGTAATCATCCGAAACTGTATTTGCGCAAGCTGGCTTCACCCTCATCAACCTGTGCTCTCAATTCACTGGAAGATAATCTTACTGCATCACCTGATCTATTGGTGGTATTGATAATATCGCTAATACCAGCAAATAGAGCACTAGCAAGAATCAAGATAATTGCAACAACTAAGACCATTTCTGTAAGAGTGAAACCACCCTTAATAACTTTCTTCTTACTTATCCTGTGCATAACGCCCTCCGGAATAACTAGTAAAACCCAATACTTCTATATGCTTATTATACTTTCTTATTTGTAAATTTCAACACTAAAATTCATAATTTGTTAAAATTTGGTCATTATTTGTTAACAAAAGAAGTAGCGGGGAACTAAGTTCCCCGCTACCGTCAAATTCTAATGAATCGTTATTAAACTTGAATCAAGTCAGTATTCTTAATTATGAAAGAACATTCTCGATTACATCGTTAACATACTCTACAGAGCTGTTGTGAGCCTTAACTGAGCTTGCTGTAGCCTGTGCTCTCTGGATGTATGTAGCAACACCGAGAAGGAGAACTGCTGCAAGGATAACGATGATAGCAATAACGAGTACCATTTCTACGAGGGTGAAACCCTTCTTTGACTTCTGAATCTTCTTCATTTTAGATTCCTCCTGTAAGTTTTTGAGTTTGTAGCCTGATTATACAAGCTGTTGTGACGAAATGCAATACTTTTTTCAAAATTTTTCAAATTTTCGCCACAATTGTGTTTTTGTTACTCTTCCGGCTCAGGTGTAGGTGTTGCTTCCAACTCATCAGCTGCGCCCTCGAAGTTCAAGAGAACTGCATAGTCTCCGCCAGCTTCAGCAAGCTGCTGATCGAACAGAGCAACTGCCCAGTATGCTGCGAAAGGCTTTGTCTCGTCGTCGAGATCGTTGTTTGTAACGCCATACCACAAGCTGTCTTCGTAATCGCAGATATAAGGGAATCCGATGAAGCCGCCCTTTGTATCAACGTTTGTATCACCCTGCCAGTATGTGTATGCTGCGTGGCTGTCATCAACAGAGATTCTGTTTCTGAGGCTTGTAGCATAGAAATTGATTGAAGCATCAAGTGTCAGATGACCGCCTATCTCAACTACATGAATGCTGTTAACCTTGATGCAGCTGGGATTTTCCTTATTGATCGTCTTAAGAGCTGCGATGAACTCATCATAACCGACTCTCTGATCATAAGGGGGCTGACCCATCTGATCCCACAATTCAGTTACTGTTTCCTCAACAGGAATTTCAGCTCCGTTCGTAAAGTCCGGTGTACGGTTGTACTGTGTAACAGTGTAACCGTCTGTTGATGAATAAGATACATTGATCTGTAAGCAGAGCAAACCGTCCGGTGAAAGTGAACCATCAGGATATGTAACTGTAGGCATTCCGACGTCTGTAGATTCGATGCTGATCAAGTAAGGGCAGCCTGCATCTTCAAATGTCTTGAGGATGTACTGCTCAATGCACTCAGTCTCAAGCTTGTCGATGAACGACAATTCAAGTTCAGAGCATGATTCCTTGAGGAGATCGATCTCATTAGCCATGCTGGCATTGTTTTCTCTGAGCATATCGAGATATGCCTTTCTCTCATTTAATTCGTTTAATTCAGCCTTGTACTGGTCATACTTATTATTAAGTGTTCTAATTCCGAAGAAATAGCCAAGAACAATGATGATCAAAAGTGTGATCGCATACATGAAGGCCTTTTCTCTTGCTGTAAGATTACTCATTTATGTTACCTCCCTTTCGATCAACCTGCAGCCTGCTGCTCAATGACGGGCGCATAGTAAAGCTTAATATCAGCATTATTACGTGCTACATCAGTATAAGAACCGCTTTCCTTGATAAGGCTGAAACTTACATCATCTACCTGAATACCGTCAACGAAGATACGTGAGAGTGAATATGTTACACCGCCGTATGTGTAGCTGTCGATATCATCGAGTGAGTAAGAATCTCCGGCCTTAATATCGTATGTCTCAACACCGCCCAATGATGTAGCTGTCTCAGCGCCATCGAGGAAACGGGATACAGAAACATGAACGTTAGTAACCAGTGTTCCGGAAATTGCGAATGCATAGTAGTTATTAATAACATTAATGTATTCATCAGTGATCATGTCGTCCAAAAGTCCGGCTTCTGCAGGATCGACTCTCTGTACTGTAATGTAAGGTCTGGCTGTAAAGACATCCTTATCATTCAACATATTAACCATATCAACAGGACTGTAGTATGTGAATGATGCACCTGCGATCTGAAGTTCTGCACTATTGATCGTGTACTCAGAGATATATGAATCACTTGGGATGCACTTAGCGATTACATCCGGCAGATCTGTCGGTGCTGCATCGATAAGATCTACATCCTTACGCATCTGTGAGAGTGCGAAGTAGTAATTTGTCATCTCATTAAGTTCTTCAGTAAGCCTTGCTGCATCCTGCTCGAGCGAAGCATAATCGGGTCCTGCGAGGAGATCCTTCATTGCCTTGATCTGAGCCTTGATGATCGTGTTTCTGATCAAGAAAGCAACGATCAAACCAAGAACGATAAATACAACGAGGAAACCGGCAGCGATACCGTAACCCATCATTCTAGCAGCTTTAGCCGCATTGGCTGTAAACTCGGCAAAGAAGTTTACATCTTTCTTTGCCAATAACCTTTTGTTAACTCCGTTAGCCTTAGCCATAAAGCGTTCCCCTCCTTAATCGTGACGAATCAGAGCGCCACAACAATTTACGAACTTACCGATCTCAAAGTCCTTAGGGCCGTTAACTGTGCTGAGGGCCTTAAGGATCTCGACCTGTGTTCCAAGCTGACGTGCAAGCTCTTTGTCTATCTTCTTGTAACCGGCACCTGAACCATAAAGGAAGCATGTGCTTATTGCGTCGATGTGATACTTAGCGATTGAGAACTGAGCAGTACGGGAAACTGCATCAACAAGGCTCTTGAAGTAAGCATTAACAGCGCTCTGGAGAGCAGGTGTCTCTGCAACTGTCTCGTTCCAAACATCGATATCTTCGATCGGAACACCGGACTCTGCTTCTGAAGTTGTGATGTTAAGTCTTCTTGCGAGTGATGACTGCTGGCTGCCGTTCTGAAGTTTCTTAACAGAATCTGCAACCTGTCTGATATTAGAGTGACCGAACTGAAGTCTTCTGGAAAGAACCGGGAAACCCTTATCAAGAACTGTAACTGTTGTTGTCTTGCTGGAAAGCTCGATCAGGAGGATCGTAGACTGCTTGATGTTTACGTTTCCGTTAATGATTCCCTGCTCGAAAAGCTTTCTTACCGCATTAGGGTTAACATCAAGAGCAACAGGTGCGAGATCCATGTTCTTGAGGAATTCGCGGTAATCTTTGATGACATCTGTCGGAATAGCAGTAGCTCTAACCTGGATCTTATCTGCGTTTGTCTCAGCATCCTTTGTGGTGCCATATACGAAATAGTCGATTGACATGTCTCTGTTGGAGCCCTGTCCGAGGATCTCGTACTTAACCATATCCTTGAGCTGATCTTCCTTAACTACAGGAAGTTCCAAGTCTCTGCTGTGAACGAAAGCACCCTCAGTCGTAATGATGCAGCTCTTCATTCTGATGTCGAGTCTGGCGATTGCGTGCTTGAGTGCCATTACAATACCGAAGGAGTCTGCGACAGCACCATCGTTGATCGCATCACCTTCGAGAGGGACAATGCCCATCTTGTCGATTGTGATATTTCCTGTCTTGGAGTTGTAATTCCCGACAGCAATTTTAAGGTCTGAGCTGGAACAATCGATTACCAGTTCGTTTGATCCTCTACCTAATGAAAAATCCATTTATTTTCTCCTTTCAAACTTTTACGGGGATTACATAATCCACTGAGCCATTGTGAAGATAGGCATTGCGATACCACCGACAACGAGACCGACGATGATAGCCATGATGATGATCATCGTAGGCTCCAAAGCGGAAACCATCTTTGCTGTAGCTGCATCAGCCTCATCCTCAAAGTAATCAGCTGCCTTCTCCAAAATCGAATCCAAGGTACCTGACTCCTCACCGATGGAAACCATCGCGTAGATCATAGGAGGGAACTCTGTGATATCCCTGATAGATCTTGAAAGAGAAGTACCTTTTCTGATCTCAAGACGTGCCTGTGAAAGTTTTTTCTGAAGAATGACATTATCAAGAGATTTCTCTGTGATCTCAACTGCCTGAAGTACAGAGATACCTGACTTAAGGAGTGTTGATACCGTTCTGGTAAATCTTGCTGAAGCGTTCATTCTCGTTGCCTTACCAACGATCGGGATCTTGAGCATGAGCTTTGACCATGTCTCAGCACCCTTCTCAGAACTCTTCCAAAGCTTGAATCCATAAACAACAAGTCCAGTTACAGCAATATAGATGTACCAGAAAGATGTCAGTGATTTTGAAATAGCAAGCAAAGCCTTTGTGAGTGCCGGCAATTCACCGCCGAGATCAGCGATCGTCTCACCGATCTGAGGTACGAGGAATGTCAAGAGACCAAGGCTGACTACTGCTGTAAGTCCTGCAAGGATCTTAGGATATACCATTGCGGATGAGATCTTGTTCTTGAGCTTAGCGTCTTTAGCGAAGTGCTCAGCAAGTCTCTCCATAACTTCGTCAAGTCGACCTGATTCCTCACCGGCTGCGATCATACTGATCATGATGTTCGGTATTACGCCCCTCTGCTCTCTAAATGCCTCGGAAAGAGAACGACCGCTCTGAACAGATTCGTATATTTCACCGATACATTTCTTTGCCTTTTTAGATTCAAGCTGCTGATAGAGCATATCGAGCGATCTTACAACAGTGATACCTGCAGACAAAAGTGAAGCAAGCTGTCTGGAAATAATAACCAGGTCCTGAGTCTTAAGCTTAGGGCTGCCGATTTCCATATTGGCAATACCCTTACCCTTGTCCAGACTTAAAGAAGCAATGTACTTACCGTCAGACTTGAGTTTTCTGGATGCTTCACCAATAGATGAGGCTTCGATAATTCCTTCAGACATTTTACCGTTTGAATCGATAACTTGATATCTGAAATTAGCCATCTAATATTTCCCTCCTTCTTAGATTACTATTCAAAGCACCTGTATATCAGGCATACTCCAAATCACCGAACAGCGGGCTGTTCGTCTGACCAGCGTTGTTGATAAAACGCTTGAGGTCTTCAGGGTTTCTGCATCTCTGGAGAGCTACATCTCTGGAGATCATGCTGCGCTTAACGAGCTCTGCAAGATAGAAATCAAGAGGGCACATTCCCTGCTGAAGGCTTGTAGCGATAGCACTGTCTATCTGATACGTCTTACCTTCACGGATATTGTTCTTAATAGCATCGTTCGAGATCATGATCTCGAAAGCCGCACATCTGCCGCCGCCGATTCTCTGAACGAGAGTCTGACAGATAACGGCATTAAGACAAGATGCAAGCTGAACTCTGATCTGATCCTGCTGATGCGGCGGATAAACGTCGATGATACGGTTAACTGTATCTGCTGCTGAAGAGGTGTGGAGTGTAGAAAGAACGAGGTGTCCTGTCTCGGCTGCTGTGATAGCGGTACTGATAGTATCGAGGTCACGCATCTCGCCGACGAGGATGATATCCGGGTCCTCACGGAGAGCAGCTCTCAATGCGTTAGCAAATGAAAGTGTATCTTCGTGAATCTCTCTCTGGTTGATCATTGCTTCTCCATGCATATGGAGATACTCGATAGGTTCCTCAAGAGTAAGGATATGGCACTTCTTGCTCATGTTTACATGTCCGAGCATTGCAGCCAGTGTTGTTGACTTACCTGAACCCGTAGGTCCTGTAACGAGGATAAGTCCACGAGGCTTCATAACCAGATCCTTAAATACATTAGGGAGGCCCAGCTGTTCGCATGTAGGGATTTCATTTGTAATTGTTCTTGCTGCGAGAGCATATGTGCCACGCTGCTTAAATACATTACATCTGAAACGGCTGAAATTCTCTACGATGTATGAGAAGTCGATCTCACCTCTCTCGTTCAAATACTGCTGTCTTGACTTGTCGATCATTGACTTGCAAAGATATTCAGTATCTGCAGCCGTAAGCGGTTGACTGCCCATAGGCATCAACATACCGTCAACACGAATCATGGGCGGCAAACCTACTGTAATATGGGTATCTGATGCACCCATCTTTACCGATTCTGCCAAGATAGATTCGATTGATAAACTAAATCCTTCCACGTTAAAAAACCTCCTTATCAGTCTATCGTGTAAGCAACTCTGTTAAGTTCTTCGACCGTCGTAATTCCTTCAAGTACGAGGTCGCGGGCGGAATCCTGCAGCATCTGAGTACCTTCAGATACAGCAAGCTGACGCATCTCTTCTTCACTTGCTCTTCTCTCGAGCAGTGTCTTCATAGCTCTTGTGATAATTACAATCTCGTGGATTGCAATACGTCCCTTATATCCCTTTTCGTTGCAATCAGTGCAGCCTTTACCACGATAGATCTTCTGTCCGGGTTCAAGTCTCAGATAATTTCTGTCATACTCATCCGGATCAAAAGACTCTCTGCAGTTAGTGCAGATACGGCGTACAAGACGCTGGGAGACAACGCCGACCAATGCCGACGATACCATGTAAGGTTCAAGACCCATATCGATAAGACGGTTGATCGAAGAGACCGCATCGTTCGTATGGATAGTACTGAATACGAGGTGTCCGGTGATAGCAGCTCTCATAGCGATCTCTGCAGTCTCACCGTCACGGATCTCACCGACGAGGCAGATATCAGGGTCCTGACGCAAAACTGATCTAAGACCGCTTGCGAAGGTCATGCCCGCTTTGACGTTAACCTGAACCTGATTGAGACCCGGAATCTTAATTTCTACAGGGTCCTCGATCGTAATGATATTAACTTCGTCTGTGTTCTTTTCTGAAAGGAGTGTGTAGAGGGTAGTTGTCTTACCTGAACCCGTAGGTCCTGAGATAAGGATGATACCCTGAGGGATCTTGATCATCTTGTCGATCATCTCATTGTTACGATCGCTGATACCAAGATAAGATCTGTTGAGGTTGGAGTCGTTCTTGGCAAGGATACGGATAACCGTCTTCTCACCTGTAACGCAGGGAAGGATAGATACACGCATGTCGACAGGTTCGCCGTTGATTACAGTAGTGATACGGCCGTCCTGAGGGATACGCTTCTCGGCAATGTTCATACCGCCGAGGATCTTGATTCTTGTTGTGATGGCGTCCTTTGCAGAAATAGGATTGCTCATTACTTCCTGCATGACACCGTCGATTCTGATACGGACTCTTACACGGTCCTCAAGAGGTTCGATATGGATATCGGATGAACCTGAACGGATAGCGTAATCGATCATTGAGTTAACCAGCTTAACAACCGGAGCACTGTTTACCGCATCATCAAGTTCGGAAGTAGCATCGAGCTGATCATTCTCAAAGTCAGCACCAAGTTCTTCTGCTGCCTTATTGGCACTCTCTTTACCATAGTGGACCTTGATAGCATCAATAATGGATGAGTGAGTAGCAAGCATCAGTGAGATCTGATAACCGGTCTGGAACTGCAGCTCATCTTCAATAGTAATATTCATCGGGTCATCGATAGCAACTACCAGGTAGTCATTATCGAAACCTATCGGGAAAACAACATTGTCTTCGCAGAATTTCTGTGTAAGAAGTGCGGTAGCCTTAGAGTCTACTTCGATACCCGCAAGGTCAATGATCGGATAGTTATACTGGCTGGAAACCGCTCTCAAGATGTCGAATTCCGACATCAAACCGCTCTCAACGATAACCTCTCCAAGACGTTTGCCTGTTTCTTTCTGTATGCTGAGTACTTCTGCAAGTTCGGTAGCATTAAGGAAGCCGCTCTCGACCAGAATATCACCTAATCTCTTCATCGAACCCTCCCGAGTTTTTAGTTACAAAATAATACGCTCAGCAATGCACGCACAACAGACGGGCATACTTGCCCAAGCATAGATGTTAGAACTATACAACAGAAACAGGCGTTTTACAAGTTTAAAAGACAACTTGCACAAAAAATAAATTTGACATTCTGGTGTCGGGAGCGTTACACGAGAAGTCATTCGTCAGCTTAGTTTATCTCTTAAAGCAAAAAAGGTATAATTATATAGTTATTAAGAAGAAATAATTGGAGGAACACCTATGTCAGGTCATTCAAAGTGGAGCAACATCAGAAGAAAGAAAGAAGCTTCAGACGCAGCCAAGGGAGCTGTATTTACCAAATTCGCCAAAGAGATCGCCGTTGCAGTTAAGGCCGGCGGCCCCGACCCGAACAGTAATTCCAGGCTTAAAGTAGTCGTTGCGAAGGCAAAGGCTGCAAATATGCCTAACGACAATATCAACCGCGCCATCAAGAAGGCTGCTGAAGCCGGCGAGGGAGACGATTATGAAGAGATCACATACGAGGGATATGGTCCTGCAGGAGTTGCCATCATGGTCAAGACTCTTACTAACAACCGTAACCGTACAGCAGCAGATCTCAGACACATCTTCGATAAGAACGGCGGTAACCTCGGTGTAGACGGTTCCGTATCCTTCCTTTTCAACGAGAAGGGCACTATCCTTATCTCCAAGGAAGATTACGAAGACGAAGATCAGGTTATGGGTGATGCATTGGACTGCGGAGCTGCTGATTTCGAATCAGACGATGAATTCTACATCATCTCAACTTCTACAACTGACTACTACGATGTCAGAGATGCTCTTGAAGCCAAGAACTATGTCATCTCCGACTCTACTCTTGGTCCTGTAGCTACAACTACTGCTGAAGTAACTGACCCTGATGCGATCGCCCAGCTGGAGAAAATGCTCGACATGATGGACGAGAACGAAGATATCCAGGAAGTCTTCCATAACTGGAACGGCTAAGAGGCAATAATTTGGACAACCTTGAAGAATCAAAAAACGAACAGACATCGGTAGAGAGCGCTTCGGTTGCTCGAAAAACTTTGTTGTCTGAATTCCGTGGTACTCTCAAACGATTCGACAGGTCGTCATCTTCAGCTCAGAATTCCAATTCCGACTATTCGTCTCAGGGATTTGAACGCAATGTTGACATAATACTTGCGAGCGAACAGCTGACACGCGAAGTCTTATCCAATATCGCTGTCATTGCCTTTGTCGGTCCTTCCGGCACGGGCAAGAGCACACGTGCCATCAAAGTTGCCCGCGATAACAATATCTATTACATCATCGACGACGGACTTCTGATCAACGGAAGCCGTATCGTCGCCGGTACTTCTGCAAAGAAGGCTCCGACCAAGATGGAATCTGTCAGGCAGGCTATCTTTGTCGATCCGACAAGATCTTCAGTCATGCGCCGCGCTTTGATCGAATCGATGCCAAGAGCTCTTATGATCCTTGGAACATCTGATTCGATGCTCAGCAAGATCTGCGAAAACCTCTGGCTCAACCAGCCTTCTATGCTTATCAGGATCGAGGACGTCTCTACCGAAGAAGAAAGACGCATGGCGCGCAATACCCGTGTGACAGAAGGTATGCATACGATCCCTGTCCCGAGCATGGAGATCAAGCATGAGTTCTCGGGCTATTTCTCTGATCCGTTCAGTAAGTTAAGACAGAGATTTGACCGTGAGCGCGGAATCGCTCCCCTGGCTCCTGATTCAGACAGAACCGTCGTAAGACCTACCTTCTCTTCCCTTGGTTCTTATTCGATATCAGACGATGCTATTCTCGATCTTATCAAGATCGTACTTAAGGATGTCCCGGGGTTTGCCGAAGTGACATCATTCAAAACAGAAAAACAGACATTCGGAGTAATGATCAGTATCGATCTCGCTCTTTATTACGGCTATGACGCCCAGAAAGTTCTTGAGACCGCACAGCAGCGTGTCGGGAATGCCGTTGAGGAATTCACTTCGATCACCATGAACGGCGTAAACGTCAGAGCCAGCAGACTTATGCATTTGGATAAGTCTGAACTCAAGGAGGAAGCTTAATGGAAAAAATATACATGATTCCTGTTAACGACGCTTACAACGAATCCTGCGGATGCCCCATCTGCAGACTTCGCGATAAGGCGGAGACCAATTATCTCGAGTATTATCTCGGACCTTCGCTGATGGAACCTGATACGCGTAAGGTCACTAACAAGACAGGCTTTTGTCCTGAACATATGGGTAAGCTCAATAAGGCTGTTACTAACAGATTGGGATTGGGTCTTGTCATGCACACCCACCTGAAAGATTTCAACGAAGATCTTAACCCCAAACTCAAGTCGGCTATTCCTGCCAAGGCAGGTCTTCTTAAGGGAAGAAATCCGGATTATAAACAGAAACTGAACAGCGTAGCAGATCTTATTGATAAGCGCGTAAACACATGCCCTATCTGTGACAATCTCAATGATGCCATGGGGCACTATATCGAAGTTATCTGCTGGATGTTTTCACATGATAATGAGTTCAAAGAAAAGTTCATCAAATCTGAATTCCACTGTCTGCCTCACACTTCACTGCTCTTAAGGCAGGCAGCCAAACTGTCACAGAACGATGCTTCTGATTTTGTTGAAGCTCTGTATGCCAATAATTCACAGACTTTTGATTCGCTTATCAGTGATGTCGAATACTTCACTTTGAAGTTTGACTACAGAAATACTGATAAGCCTTGGGGAACGAGCAAGAATTCTATCCAGCGTTCGATGCGCTTCTTATCTTCAGATGGGAGGGATTTTGATGAATCGCAAGGAAAGAAACAGTCTTGAGTATACAAAAGCTCAGTTAGAGGAATTCTCGGATAATACGATCCTTGAGGTGCTGCCTCAAAAGACTGATGAAGGATCTTCTTCTAAATGCGTGCTGATCAAGCATGATTACTATTCTTCTGATTCAGAACACGGAAGAAATCTGTTAGCAAGTTTTCTGGCAAGTATTACAGATTCCTCTTATCACTCAGTTATTGTTTATCTTGTCGATAAGGGCGTTCTGTTGCTTGACAGATCCAATGCGCTATATGAACAGATGCAGCTTCTTATCAAGAAAGCTGAGATGGTCATCGTTGATGAAGACAGTGCGTTCATCTATAACGTTAATGATTACACGAATACCAAAATATCTGTTCAGTCGTTCAAATCCATCTCTGATGATATTCTGTACTCATCTGATTTATTGATATTGGAATAACGGGGTCGGACCCCACTGTAATAACAAGATTAAAAGGGGTTGTCGTTTGACAACCCCTTTGATTTGATCTGTTGATTTGCCTGCAGCTTATCAATAATAGTAAATAATGTTCTGAACCTTGTACTGAGTTACAGCGGGTCTCTTCTTAGGTAATGACGAACTGCTTGACGGCTTAGGGCAGTAAGGCATATAGAAATTACCTGTTGTGTTGTATGTAGGCAGCGCGGAGACCTCGAGTCTTCCATAGAACCAGTTACCGCCTGCAAGGTCATTTCTGAATGTGAAGTAAGCACTGCCATAAAGTCCGATATAAGCTTCAAGAATACAGTCATCACCACACTGGAAGTATGTTCCGCTGCCTTCACCGAGGATGTACATAGCCGGCTTCTTGACATTATCATAATAACTAGAATAATGCGTCGTGGAATTTGTCTCATCAGCCTGCGGTGTACCCTGGACATAAGCTCCGATAGCTGCTGCTGAAGAGCAGTTACGGCTGATAGAAATGAATCCCTGAGAACAGAGCGAACTATCATGGCAACGATACTGTGCTTCAGGTCCTACGATCTTAGCGCCGGGTTCCAGAACAAATACCGCGCTGCTCGGATCCGAATTATCAACATTGTACATAGCAAATACCAAGCAGTTCATTGTTGTTGTCGAATTTTCTGCAAAATAGAAGCGGTAACTGCCTCCACTAGCACCGTTAATGCAGATAACCCAAGGTTTCTTGTTATTACAGTTGCTCATTGTTGTGCCGCCAGTGATGTAATAGACACCGGGGTCAAGAGCAATGATTCTGTCTTGAGTGCCGTCCTTAGCATCCCATCTTAAAAGACCATTACCTGTTGTTGTAGATGTACCAGGGTTAATATCAATCTTCTTGGATTCAGGGATATTACCGTTACTATCCTTTGCCCAATCAGGATATGTGGTAGTCAGAGGATTCTTCGCTACTTCTGTTCCGCTCGGAATTACCGAATTAGCTGCATACCATACTCCAGTCTTGCTGTATGTAGCATATTCAAGCTTATAATTGTCACCGGTAGCAGTTAACCACTGTCCATCAGGATTCATCTGGCAGATTACACTGGACAGGCTTGAAGGGAAAGCTGTCAAGCTGGACTGATATGTCTTATAGTTATCTAAAGTCGTAACCTTATCGTCAGGAAGAGTACCCGCATTTGTAACTGAGTATGAATTTCCGTTATAGTAACCTGTTGTATTGATAACTGTACCACCGTTACTTACAAAGTAGCAGTTTCTGCCGGTTCCTGTAACGAGGTCCTTGATCTTATGGTTCTGGTCGCCTGAATCGTTCTGTACAGTTCTGCCGGCAAAGACAAAGGTTGTACTCGAAATGGTGCTCCAGATATTGTCATTACCGGTGTGCTTGAAGCCGGCATCATTCGTAGTGCCGAGGAAATAGAAGTCACCTGACATTACACGTACGGATGCATCACTGTTCATGTATGCGCCTTCAAGGAAGACCATATTTCCGTAATATTCGTTACCACCGCCGAAATATGCATTAGAACCTGCAGCGAATACCATGTCAGAGTAATATTTTGCATCTGACGTATTATCTGAAGCACCGCCTCTGAAAAGGATAGTGTTATCAGTAGGATGTACGGCAGGATTGTTTACCATGCCGATACCACCGGTGAAACGGAGCGTAGCAGCTCCGGAATTACCGAGAACCTCAACCTGGTTTGTGAAACGGTCGCTGTTAGTAGGATCGCCCTGAGGTTCAACCTTGAATACGATTCTGACATTCTCTGTTTCTTCACCGATCGTTGTTGAGAAATCAGCCCAAACGATCTTCTTATCCGTTGTATCTGGATAATAGATGTTAAGGAATGTGCAGTTCTTGTTATCAGGGTCATTCGCCTCGGAAGCCATTCCGGGGACACCGTCAACTACCATTCTGATCCTGTCGCCGGTATTTGAAGGTTTAGCAGCGAGAAGAGATTCGATCTGGGCATCTGTGATCTCCTGTGTCTGGAGAGCTTCCAGGAAGACTTCGGATGCAGACGTAACAGTCAGACGGGCCTGACTCAACATTGTTTCCTCATACAGACGGCCTCTCGTAGCCTGTGTAAGCATCATAGCTGCTGTGATGAAGATCATAGCAAGAGCCAAGATGAGAACTACGAGTACGAGAATAGCACCCTGCTTACTTTCCTTCTTCTTAACTACTCTTTTAATCATAAGAAGCACCATCCTTCAATATGTTTAAAACTACTTAAATTACTGCGTTTGACGGGAATACCCCGCACAATTCACCTTATTAGTTAAGCCTATTTTAAGGCATCAGTGTTCAAATTTCAACAGAAAATTCTAATTTTGCTAACTTTTTTTACATAGTTTGTTAACAATTCGTTTACAAATTATGCTTCTTTCTATTCTTCCTCCGTTTTAGGGGCAGGTGCACCTTTCTCTCCGAACTTATCAAACTCCTCTTTTTTAGAGGCTACGAGCCAGTAATCGTTCTGTGTGGCAAAGCGCATTACGGCTGCTGCGTAATAGTTTCCTGCCTTATTCTTTTTTACTCTTGTTCTTGAGAACAGCTCGCCGTGTTCCCTGCATTCGAGCAATGCGTACTGTGATTTGCGGATCCTGAAGACCGGGATCTTAACAGATAATTTCTTATTACAAAGAGGACATTCGGCCATAAATCTTTTCGAAGATGCAAAAGCACTGATGCTGTCGAGACACTCAGGACCGACAAAACTGAAATCAGAAGGGACATCCGGATCTATAGATGAACTGGAGATGGCCGAGATAACCTCCGAAGGCTTGTTGTGTTTAAAGATCTCTTCAAATACGGCGCCTGTATAGTGGGCATCTGCCGTAGCGCTGTGGAATATCTCTTTCTTATCTATATTATAGAAATCAACAGCTGCCTCAACACTTCTCTGCGTTCCCTGAAGTCCGGCAAAGAGCGAGAATATGGGCTGGAGATCCAGAAAGAAGAGATTAAGCTTAGGGTCGAGCCCGAAGAACTCGAGGTTCATCTTGAGCATCGAGGGATCGGAGCTTCCCCACCCTACCAGGATCGCATCGCCGCAGAAAGTTCTGAACTTCTTATATGCATCCTGGAACGGAATGCCGTTCAGAAGATCTGAATTCTTCTTGTGAGTTACTTTCTTAACATGATAATGAAGCTTCGTGTACTTGACAGGTGCTATATCCGTGGAGAATGAATCCCTGTAGATGAGTTCGCCGTTGTCATATACATACTTAAGAGCGCCGATCTCGATGATCTCGCCTGTAAGAGTGCTGACATCAAAGGGATATTCCTTGCCCGGCATCGGCTGGTTCCATTCCATATCAAATACAACAAATTCGGTGCCGTCTGTAATCTTCCTGCTAAGCATCTGTATCGTTCCCTTCGCCGGTTACTTTCTTCTTATCATTATACCTTTGAACAAAAGGAATAGCGACAAGGCACAGGGCAACAAAGACGCTGATCAGAATTCCGGGAACGATTCCGGAGTCCTTTTGTTCAACAGATACTCTTATATAATCAATATTATCCGTATCGATTATCATGGCTGTCTTACCGCAGTAATTGATCTTCTCGAAAACATCTGCGCTTACGTTTATCTTCGTATCTCCGTTAAAAGCATAGGGCAGGATCAGGGTATTGAATCCGTCCATCCGGGATACGTCGACCTCGTAAACAGAAGCATCCGCATTGCCTGCATATGAATTGATCTCATCAAGAGAAGATTCGTTGAGCCTGAATATGGATATACAGCACTTGCTTTCGGATTCAGATTCGATGGTGAGCTTAAGAGTAAAACCTGAAGTGCCTGTATATATCTCCGTAATAAACGGACCCGTGAACGTCCTGTCGGAATCTCCGAATTCGGATGTTACCCTGACATTCGCGCCTGACGGAGCAGAACAATATGCAAAATATCTGCAGCCCTCATCGATGATAAAGGGACTCATGGTGATGTAGTTCTTACCTGCAGCGATACTATACTCGTTGCCTCCGATATTCTCCAAGCCGAAGATATCGTCTAATCCGAAGAATACTTCTTCGAACAGATGATCGCCTGATACGAGTTCAGACAGATAATTGATCTTCTCCGCTGATTTATCCGAAGGCGGCTGGACGCTCAAATCGACCGGAACCATCAGGTATTGGCTGTCATCTGCGATTGCCGGAAGCTCAAAGCCGCTATCAAATATCAGATCCGTACCGTATGACTCCTCCCTGTTGCTCTTAAAGTATTCATTAACGGCACTGCCCGGCATGGTGTTGTTGAACATAACGAACATGGTGTTGACACCAACCAGTGCAAAAGCAGCAAAGAGAACAACGTATTTTCCGGCCTTTGTGAGCTTATCCGCTGCGATGGCATAGACCAGGGACGCTTCACAGATGATGCCGAAAAAGGTTGCGATCACAATCGTGCTTGCAAGCGAAGTGCCTGTTGCGGATACACCGGATATCAGGAGGAAGAACATCGGGATGAGCGCGATCGCGATGAATTCTCCCTTTTTAAGATTCTTAATGTTTCTGATGCCAATTGCGGCGATAAAGAACAATACCGCCTCAAGGCAGATAAGTCTCGACGCGTTTAATGCCGGCGCAACGCCGAATACGCTTACTGTCTCGTTAACAAATGAAGATGCACAGGTTGCATGAATGACCGTGAGGATCAATGCAGAAGCCACCTTGAGCCTTACGGGGATCTGTTCATTGAGCATGAAGGCTACGATTCCCGCAACCGTGAAAAGTCCTATATAGAAGATCGGAAGTCCGACAACCGAGATGTTGCCTGAACGGAGCAGGAACATTCCTCTTATGAGGTCGAAAACCTTATATGTCACTCGAGCGGTATCAAAGCTCGTCTTAACGTCAACCGCGATATTTAAGGGGCTTAATCCCGGAATAAGGAAAGCCATATCAAGGACCAGTCCGACGAACAGTCCTGCCAGCAGCCTTATCCATGAAGAAAAGGCCATCTTAAATGTCTTATAGAGGCTGATGCACATCAGAAGGCTGATAAATACCATCGCAGGCAGTCCGGTGATAACTCCGAATCCGCCTGTGGCTGCCAGACCGAATGAGCAGAAACAAATGACGGAATAAGATTTCCATGTCCTCTTCTGCAGATAAGAATCAAATGCGGACATCAGGACCGGGATCATTAATGCCATGTTCATGACCGATGCGAACTGAGCCGTGAATATTATCTGCGAAGAGAATGTATACATCACAGCAAGGAGCGCTGAAGAGAGCCTTCCAAGCTTAATGTGCTGCGAGAGGAAGAAATACATTGCAGAACAGCAAAGACCGAATCTTATATAAAAACCTATAAGGAGAACGGTCTTTGAAGCGATCTCGGGAAGAAGCAATGCCAGATAGAAGAACGGATCAAGATGGATGAACGTCAGAAGTCTCCAGGTGTCAGTAAAACCGATGCCCGAACGGATCAGTCTGATATCTTCAACTGCAAGTTCAATGCCATGGATTATGTTCCCGTTCATCTCTTCCGAGCGCATTGATATAGCCTGGGGAAGGATCTTGCCGGGTTCAGTCAGAAGCCCGATATTTAATGCGGCGACAGCGATAATGACTGACGCGAGAAAACAGAAAACCACGCCATCAGCGGTGCGGAACTTTCCTGTTGTCTTAATCATTATCAGCCTCCGGCTTGGCAGTAACGTCAGGCTCTTCAGACTGGCCTTCTGCTTGAGAGGGTTCTTCTGAAGAATCAGTTTTCGAAGACTCCGCATCAGCAGAAGCAGGTGTCTCTATGACAGCGGTTTCCGGAACTTTTACATCAGCAATTACCGGGACTGCTTCATCAGCAGGCGCAGGCGATTCTGTAAGGATCTCTGAGACCGGAACCTCCTCGATGATCTCACCTTCAGAAGCCTCAGGAACTGAATCAGGCGTTACTGCGGGAGCTGCGGCAGCCAATGCTTTCTTCTTCCTGTTCTTGTCCAAAACGACTGAGACGGCAGAAACAGCAATTATCGTAACGAACGCAACAGAGCTTACTGCCAGGCCGGCTTTAAATCCGGCAGGAGTATATTTGAGGGTAATGTCATGGCTGCCCTTCTCGAGCATGATGCCCATCAGAGCATCCTGGACGGGAACGATCGCGGTCTCTTTGCCGTCGACTTCAGCTGTCCAGCCTTCAGCGTAAGGGATCGTCAGGAACAGGAGTCCGTCTTCGATGACATCGATATGGCCTGAGATAGACGTTGAATCGTAAGATGTAACTTCGAGCTGCTCGTCGCCTAAGACTGACAGCATGTTCTGATAGCCTTCCTGGTCTAACTGATAGCCGTAAACGAAGAGCGAAGATCCGGGCTGCTCGTGATACTTGACGGTAACTTCGATTGGAGCGCCGTTATACACACCCAACGTGATTATCTGATAGCTTCTGATCTCGAATTCCTGTCTGGATGTGCCGTTCGTAATGACGACGGTTCCGCCCTTCTTGGCATTGATGTAAACATAAACATCAGAACCGAGGTCAGCTTCCGTGACAGAGAGCGTCATTACATATTCCTTTGCATTATTGGCAGCGTTATATACGAGACAGCTGTTATTGTTGTCAGATGTCGACATGCCTGTCGATGAGAGAACGCTTAAGCTGACGGGCTTATAGACGTCGCCTGCACCCATTCTGGTAAGCCACGTATTCGTCTTGGTGAATGTATTGGGATCGTCGTAATTGGGCTCGTATCCGAGGACTTCGGGATCGACCATATAACCGACGCTCAACGCATCGTAATTTGCCCAGGAAGTGATCACATCGTTGTAGTATTCCTTTGAGAATACTGCCGGAACAGACTGTGTCTTATCGGTCTCGATGAGGTTTCTGACACCAAGAAGAGTAGCGGTTACACGGGTAAGTCCGGAGTTGCGCAGACCGTTGATATTGTTGTTATGGAAACCGAAGTTTCTCATATATCTTACGAAGTTCTCTCTGGCAGTAGATGAGAAGATGGACAGACCCTTAACATCGTAGAGTGACTGAAGATCGCATACATTGTTCGGGAAGAGCTCTGAACGTTCGAAGTTCATGTGGCCTTCCGTACCCTCGACTGTTGCAGCATATGTGGCAACTTCGTCCTTGTTCTTGCCGTAAGGAGCATAGCTCGTGAAGCCCTCATGAATGGCTACAAGACCGATCGTTGAGAGGGATGCGGCAAACATCTCGACCATCATGGTAACCGTGAGGAGCGTCTCGCAGAAGAATTCGCTCTTCTTGGAATTTGTGTTGCTCACCGTATGAAGCGCTGCGCCCTGGATAATGAGAAACAGGAGCGTTACGCCGATCTGGATATAGCCTTCGTTGCCTGTTCCGAATTTCTCAAAAAGGACGAGGAACGCAGCAGAGCTTAAGACCGCTCCGCTGACGTATTTTGCGCCCAATGCCCTGATACGCCTGATCGTAAGGAATCCGACAAATACGAGCAGGAAGCTCATAAGGAAGGATTCTCTGTACGGGATCTGGTTCGGGAAGTGGAATCCGTGCCAGATGAAGTTGAGTGAACGGTTGGTAAAGCTCAGGTACATGATAAACAGCAGAAGGCCGAATACGATCTTGTGCTTTAATTTGATGCCTGTCTTCGAAGGAAGCATGAAGAACAGCGGCAGCAGGAGGACTACAACGAGACCGGAATAGACATTGGCCATACCGTCTCTGATGTTCGGGTTTGCAACGACCATAAGTCTTCCGAAGAAGTCGAAAAGGCTCGTCTGCAGGTTATAGTCCGGCTTGAACTCATTGCCCGTTGCCGAGCAGTGCTGAAGGATCAGATACGTAGGAACGGTAACTGCCGCTGAAGCAGCTGCCGCAAGAAGGCTCGATATAGCAAAACGTATCGCGGAACCGAAGAACGTCTTAACGCAGAGCCTCTGAGGGTCGCCCTTGGGCTTCTCTCTGGAGAAAACACAGATGTAATAACAGGGTGCGAATAATACCAGGAACAGGCAGATAAAATAGCCCGCATAGTAGTTGCTGATTATCGCGACCGCCAGACTTACGGTATAAAGTCCCCACCTTCTCTCGATGAAGAGTTTTCGAAGACCGAGCATTATAAGCGGCAGCAATACGACGCCGTCGCACCACATGATGTTCCAGAAAAATGAGATATACCAGCCGCACAAAGCGTAAGAAGCGGCGAAGATCACGGTAATGTTGTCAACGCGCCTGTTGTCGTTGGCTGACAGGAATTTGAGCATGAATATCGAAGAAAGGCCCGCACGGATGCATGTGATAAGTGCGATAAATACGGGCATTGTCTTCGCAGTAAAGAAAATCGCGAAAATATTAAGAGGGCTCGCGGCGTAATTTGCATATGCCGCAAAGTATTCCTGGCCCAAACCGTCATTCCAGCTGTAGAAAAGCGATTCGCCTGCCCAGAACTTGTCTCTGAACGCTACGAGGAAAGGACAGTATTGGTGATAGAGGTCGACCGTAAGGATGGTCCTCTCGCCAAAAGGATAGCATCCCGTAACTGCAAAGGCCGCGAGGACCGTTAATGTCGGGAACAAAAATGCCAGAAGATATTGTGGCCAACATTCCGCTAAAGTGCCTCGTTTTTCCTTCAGTATCGCGCTATCTTTACCCCACATAGGACCTCTATTATTTTTATTAGATTACAAACGTGTTAATAATAGCATACTTTGCCCTAATTGTTTTGTCTTTTATGGTAGAGTGTCATTAACCATTATCTATATATATAAATTATGTGGGGTTTGACTACATGAAGGGTAAGAACAAAAAGAATAACGACAATAAATCCGCCCGCAAGCCTGTGGTAAGCGAGCAGTTTACAGATAACGAAGTGCTGGAATCGTCTGAGGGCACCCCTACGGATGATTTCATGGAAGAACCTGTACCTGAGCCTCAGAAGGGCGTCACATTAAACGACTTGGCTGACATCGATCCCGAACTGCTGACGGGTAAGCCCACAGAGACTGCTGCAGTCCCTGATCTCCCCTCTCTTCCCGAGAGCAGGAACAGCAAGGCAGCAGAGCCTGAAGTAAAGCCCAAGGATATTCCTACAGAGATCAATCTCGATAAGAACGAAGCCGCTATTGAACAGGGAAAGCGCAGAAGAAATGCGGGAATCGCATTCGTACTCTTCGGCATTATCCTCGTTGCAGCTATCGCTATCATCTCATTCGCACTTGATACCGGCATGGACGAATCGTTCATAAGCCCCTTATCCATCAACGGCAGAGATATCTCAAGCGGCGAGTTCAGCTTCATGTACCACTATGAACTCTTAAGCGAAGGCGTTGATCTCTTCGCTGCAGATACAGAGAAGATGCTCTCATCTCCTTACCTTGACGATGAGAACTTTGCTACATACAGAGATTACTTCAGATATGTTACCGCCCAGGATTTCCAGAAGATGGAGATCTTATACGATGACGCCACCAGTCAGGGTTATGAGATCGAGAAGGCTCACTATGACCGTGCCAATTCTTATATCAACTGGCTCAAGGGTAAGGCTGACGAGCTTGGCGTTCCGCTCGACACATACATCAAGGGTGTTTTCGGAAACCAGGTAGACGAGCAGGTCATCATTAACACCCTCGCCAAGAAATACTTCACGGAAGATTACGCTGACGGCGAGAAGCTCATCCAGCTCTCAGCTACAGACGAACAGGCTGAGAACGCGTACAGCCAGTCCAGAAACATTTACGACCTCGTAAGTTATAAGCTCTTAAGGATCACATACGAGCAGAGAGAACAGGCATTCATCGATACGGCTAACCTTAGAGCACAGGAGATCATCGATGCAATGAATCACGATCCTTCAACATTCGAAGCCTGTGCTGCTCCTTACTTCTCGGGCGTATCCGCAAACACATTGTCACAGCCCGACTCCACTCTCATTGCCAACTGCCGTTACGAAGATATCACTCACACGGATTTCAGGGCATGGCTCTTCGACGAGGCAAGAGTTGACGGTGATGCCACCATCATTCCCGATGAAGACGGCTTCCCCATCATTCTCGTATTCGTATCCAGAGTCCGCATGTCCGAGCAGCTCCGCAACTGCTACATCATCACGGCCAGCGGACAGACACCTGACGGCATGACACCCGACATCGCAGCTACACAGGCATTAGCTCAGGAGATCTACGACTATATCGAGGATGCTGACAGCTGCAACGAAGTCGAGAACCTCTATAACGACTATATCCTCGCAGGCCAGCTGTCCGTAATTCACGACAGTGCCGTCTACAGAGCTAAATATCAGGAAGAACTGGCCTCGTGGATCTGCGCGCCCGAGAGGCAGCTGGGCGATAAGACCCTGATAGAGATCGACGGCATATTCTATGTGGTTTACTACGTATCAGAATCGCCTAATCCGGAATGGTATGACAGAGTAAACAGCTTCATTAGAATGAACAACTATCAGGTGTTCATCACTACAAAAGCTGAAGAATATACTTATGAATTTAACGAGGACGGATTAAGCCAGATCAAGGATGTTCCGTAAGTTAATAAGGTCAGCTTAGAAACCGAGAGAAGCGTAGTTCGCCTGCTGGACAAGCACTACTATTACCGCGCAAACAAAAGTTAAGATCATAGCTCCGATCAATATCCATGCAAGGATCTTAGTTCCGATTTTGCTGTTTCTGTTTGCCATATTAAATCTTCCTTCTGGTATAAATTAGCGGTTAATAATCTGCGGAATCGCCTATCTCGAGGTTCAGTGTCACCATCTCGCCGTCGCGTTCCACGATGACTTCTATGAATTCACCAACCTCATGTGCGTCGCGCACCTTAATAATATCACTGGACTGTGTTATTTCAACGCCGTCCATTGAAACGATCCTGTCACCGATAACGAATCCTGCCTGATCGGCAGGTCCGCCCTTAACGATCTCGGCAACGTAAACACCGCCGGCCGCTCCGTAATAGGAATCGTCAGACACATACTTAACGGACACGCCGAGATAAGCACGGCCGATGACCTTACCGTAGTTGATCAGGTCTTCGATTATCTTCGTAACCGAATTGATCGGGATGGCAAATCCTACATTTTCTGCAGTCGAAGATACGATCTTCGCATTAGTGATCCCGACTACTTCACCGTACGAATTGATGAGCGGTCCGCCGCTGTTGCCCGGATTGATCGCAGCATCGATCTGGATGATGTCGACATAATAGCCGTTGCGGTTGACCTCTCTGCTCGGCGAGGAAATAACACCTGCCGTGACAGAGTCATCAAAATTACCCATCGCGTTACCGATCGTTACTGCAAGTTCTCCTGCCTGCAGCAGGTCAGAATCTCCGAGCGTTACGCACGGAAGTTTCCTCTCAGTATCAACCTTAAGGACTGCGATATCAGTCTGGACGTCAGATCCTACGACCTCTGCCCTGACAGGCTCGGTCTCATCGGGCAGGATCACGTTGACATAGTATGTGGTGGCAGTCACATCAGCCAGAACAACAACGTGCTGGTTGGTAACGATATATCCGTCTTCCGTGATTATGAACCCGGTGCCTGAACCGATCTTGGTCTCTTTGCCGTTATCTACGGATACGACGCTGATAGGGATCGTCGCGGGGCTTACCTTCTTGAAGATGTCTACTACAGACAATGTGGTCTTATCCGGTGAAGCTATGGATGCGGCTTCTTCCAATGAGAACCAGGGATCCGGGAGATTAGCGGAATTAACCGGCGTGGCAGGAGCCGTCTCGTCAGCTGCCGTCTGTACACCTCTCATATAAGACATTATTCCGGCACTGCCGGTATTTAATTTGAATATATATACAGACTGGATCCCTGAGAACAGAACGCTTGCAAGCGTCAGGACAGACAAAACGATCAAGGCCGTTCTGTAGTTTCTGAACTTATCTTTGTCAGAAGGGCGTGTTACGGGCTCTTGTACGGGCTCTTGTACAGGCTGCTCTATAGTCTGCTCTAAATCCTGCTCAGCACTCTGATCTATATTCTGATTTAAATTCTCATTCTCCATTAATCAGTTCCCCTGATATATGCTTTCCCTGATTCTATCCCTGATACTTCACATATTTTGGGCAATTTCTAGTAAAAAGACAAGTCACGAAATTGATACCTTCTCTCCCTGCATCAGGAGCGGTTCGGGATCGGACGGCACGACGCTGCCGCCTGAACTGTCTAAACAGAACCTCTCAAACTCCTGCGCGCGTTCTTCGGGAACGAGAATGCTGAATGTTACATCCTGACCGTATTCAATATTTTCAAGCGTCCAGCCGTTCTGTGAGGCTTTTCGCGATAAGAGCTCGAAAAAAGGATATGAGCAGGCCTGTTTCCATCTCATGGCAGGAACGAGAACAACAGGCTCACCGCTGATCAGAGCCTGCCTGCCGGAATCAGAGTACGCCCTTCTAAGGCCGCCCGTTCCCAGAAGCGTGCCTCCGAAATATCTGGTGACGCACACCATGGAATCAGTAAAGCCGTTAGACGTCAGGAGCTCTAAGAGGGGCTGGCCTGCCGTACCCTGCGGCTCGCCGTCATCAGATGATTTCTGTCTGGAATTTTCCCCGCCAATGACCCATGCATAACAAAGGTGCCTGGCATCAGGATACTTTTTGCGTTCCTGCGAAAGGAGCTCAGCTGCTTCTTCGGGAGATGATATATGGAAACTCCTGCCTATAAAGACAGACTTCTTAACTTCGATCTTGGAATCGCCGGTCTTGCTCAGTGTAACGCTCAAGACTTCAAGCTCTCCCTGTACTTCTGATAAGCCATCATTAGAAGGGATTTGTCCTGGCTGTATGTGATCTCATTCAATGCCTTGGCGATCTCAACAAACCTGCATTCGATAGTGCCGCTCTCAGGATCTGCCTTGCACTCTTCGCTCGAAGCCTGCATGACAAACCATGAGATATTGTTGTGAACGGGCTTCATTCTCGAGATGGAATAGAATTCGTAATTGGTCTTGCCGCACGGAGCTATGACCTTTGCCTCTACGCCGGTCTCGATCTTTACCCTGTCCCTGGCAAATGAAGAAAGGCTCAGGTCACTGTTGGTCTTGACAGTGCCCTTGGGAAAACTCCATTCATGCTTGTCATTACAGACAATCAGAACCTTGTCTCCGACAAATACAATACCGCCTGAACAATTGCGAACGATCATGTGTTCCCCACTAAAAATGCCAGAATCTTTATAAGACAATTTTAACATATTAAGCTCTGATTTGCTCGTCTGAAGACCTCCTCTTACGCCGTGTCACATTATATTTAATACTTCTATTTGTTCTTTTTAGGGCAGGTCTGTATAATTGTCCTATGCTAAACAGTAACTATGAGAACAATCCGAACGGTGACAATCAGGAGGTCATGAAGCTCAGGCGCCTGCTGACAGTTCTTCTGTCAGTTTCAGTTGTACTTGCCGTCGTGCTTGTCACTTTAGGCTTTGTTAAGATCATCAACACGATGAATGCGCCCGAAGGTGCGGCGAACACTCCTATCTTTGCATCATTTGTTACTAACCCCACTACGACTACGACAGAACCCATCGTTTACCATACCGAGCAGCTCGTATCATCAGAGCTCGCCGACAGTTACTGGCGTCCCCTTCCCGAGCTTCCCGAAGATCAGGTCATCGTGCCTGAGCACGTCGAGGTCAAAGCTCTATATATCGGTTCCGGTTCCGCGCTCGATAAAGCGATCGACCTCTGCAACAACAGCGAACTCAACGCTATCGTAATCGACCTTAAGAACGAATACGGCCTTCCCTATATGTCCCATGTTGAGACAGCCAACGAGATCGGCTACGTCTGGGATGCTTACGATCTTGAAGCCGTTATCGAAAAGTGTCACGAGAACAACGTCCGTGTTATCGGCAGGATCGTATCATTCAACGATCAGGTTGCGGCTGAACACTTCCCCGAGAGAGCTATCCAGGATGCGGACGGCAATGTCGTTCAGTTCAGCAACGAAGGCAACAAGCCCTTCTTAAGTCCTTACTGCACGGAGAACTGGGACTACCTTATAGAGATAGGTATCGAAGCTTCTGAATACGGCATCGACGAGATCCAGTTCGACTACGTAAGATTCCCTGCCGGAGCTACCAAGAACAAGGTTAAGCCTTACTTCGGCGAAGAGGGCGAATACCCTTCAAAATCAGAGGCCGTCAACAGATTCCTGCAGGAAGCAAGGATCAGGATCCAGGATACATACGGCGTGCCGGTATCAGCCGATATCTTCGGTATCGTATTAACATCCGAAGGCGATGCTGCCATCATCGGCCAGGACTTTGCTACTCTCGGCATGACAGGGATCGACTCCTGCTGCCCGATGGTATATCCTTCGCACTACGCATTGGGAACGATGCTCGGCGGACATGTTTTCGATTACCCGGACAAAGAACCATATCTTATGGTCTACAGCGTCCTCCACGCCTGCCAGCCAATATACCGGCAGGAGGGATTTACGCATGTAAGACCATATCTTCAGGCCTTCACCGCTTCTTACATCGGCAGGGGCAACTACATAGAGTATGGCTACAGAGAGATCAATTCACAGATCAAGGCCATTCAGGACTTGGGAATCACGGAGTTCATCTTATGGGATCCTTCGTGTAAGTATCCCCAGGGGTCCTACGATGGAGACATGTCTGTCGAAACAGATTGAAACTAAAGCCGTCTAAGAATACAATTAGGTAATTTATTTAATTAATATAAGAGGTGACATAATGCTTGATATTAAATTCTTGCGTACAAATCCTGACATCGTAAAGCAGAACATCAGAAACAAGTTCCAGGACGAGAAGCTTCCCCTGGTTGACAAGGTTATCGAACTCGACAAAGAGTTCCGTGAGAGCAAGACCCGCGCGGAAGCTCTGAGAGCAAACCGCAACAAGGTCAGCAAGCAGATCGGTGCTCTCATGGGTCAGGGCAAAAAGGAAGAAGCTGAAGAGATCAAGAAGCAGGTCACCGATATGGCAGCTGAGCTTGAGGCTCTCACAGTTAAGGAGACTGAGCTCGAAGAAGAGATCAGAAAGATCATGCTCGTCATCCCTAACATCATCGACCCTTCCGTTCCGATCGGCAAAGACGATTCCGAGAACGTCGAGATTGAGAAGTTCGGCGAGCCTTTCGTTCCTGAATTTGAAGTTCCTTATCACGTAGATATCATGGAAAAGCTTGACGGCATCGAGCTCGATCAGGCAAGAGAGACATCCGGCAACGGTTTCTACTATCTTAAGGGCGACATAGCAAGACTTCATTCCGCATGCCTGTCCTATGCACGCGACTTCATGATTGACAGGGGATTCACATACTACATTCCTCCCTACATGATCAGATCTTCCGTTGTTACGGGCGTTATGAGCTTTGCGGAGATGGAGAACATGATGTACAAGATCGAGGGCGAAGACCTCTACCTCATCGGCACTTCCGAGCACTCCATGATCGGTAAGTTCATCGATACTATCACAGACGAGGACAAGATGCCCCAGACTCTTACCTCCTACTCCCCCTGCTTCCGTAAGGAAGTCGGTGCCCACGGTATCGAAGAGCGCGGCGTATACAGGATCCACCAGTTCGAGAAGCAGGAGATGATCGTCGTCTGCAAGCCCGAAGAATCCATGACATGGTATAACAAGCTCTGGCAGAACACGGTAGATTACTTCCGTTCACTCGATATCCCCGTAAGAACACTCGAGTGCTGCTCCGGCGACCTCGCTGACCTTAAGGTTAAGTCCTGTGACGTTGAGGCATGGTCTCCCAGACAGAAGAAGTATTTCGAAGTCGGCTCCTGCTCCAACTTAGGCGACGCTCAGGCAAGACGTCTCAAGATCAGGATCAGAGGACCTGAGGGCACATACCTTGCCCACACTCTTAACAATACATGCGTTGCTCCTCCGAGAATGCTCATTGCCTTCTTAGAGAACAACCTCAATGAAGACGGCTCCATCAGGATCCCTGAGGCATTAAGGCCTTACATGGGCGGCAAGTCCGTAATCGAAGTTAAGAAGTAATCCTTATTAATCTCTATCAAAAATACAGTGCCTCAAAAAGATTTTTTGAGGCACTTTTATTTGCTTATCTAATTTCGGTCAAATAGCCATAATTTAGATCCGGTCAATAATACTTTCCGCTGGTCTTCATATATTCCTCTGTACCGATCATTATTGTCCAGATGCTCCGGTCTTTATCACTTTCACTATTGTATGTCCTGCAATTCGAATAACCGTAAGTAAACCTGTACATACAGCCGTTATCACCTTCATAGAATGATTTATGGTTGTAAATCGGGTCATCCTCTTCGAATGCAGGCTCGCCAAAAGAGGCCAGAATAACACCTTCAGTGGTCTTGAACGATATTTTATGGAAATCAAATTCCACTTCGTTGTATTCCTGGAATTCTATTGCAACAACTATGGAATCATCTGATGCCAGATCTTTCGAATCATCATACGAATCTCTGTCAAGGTGACATTCGAAATGAGGACCTCTCATATAATGCTCTCTGCCATCTGAAGGCCACATCTGGACTCCGCCTCCGGCAACATCATAATCAACATCAAAACCCATTGCCTTTAATTCACCTATCGTACATGGAAGAGTAATCTCATGTCCGAAGATCTTCGGAGTCCCCGTAATTACGGTTGACTGGGGATTAAAAGTAGTTTCCGTTGGTTCAGTAGTTGTTGAAGTGATCCGGGAACTATGTCCAAAAATAAAAAACAGGATAAAGCTCAAAACCATAAACACTTGTCCTAAAACCAGGATAATTATCCCGGCAAGTCCAAACTGCCAGCCGCGCCTTTTTCCGTTTCTTGACGAGATCATGCCTGCAATCGAGAAGATAAGCGTCGCCGCAAATAATAAATATTTTCCGGCTGAAAGCGCGTCTTCCAGATCTCCCGGCATTCTTACACCCAGCCAGAGAAAAACAAATAAAACTACAGTTACAAGAGAAAGAATAAAACCTGTAAGACTGAGCCTGCTTAACTTACGCACCTTTTGCGTTGACTCAGTTCCGCTCTGCGGATTACCGCGATCAGGATCATTTACCATAAGCGCCCCCTCATATGCTTAATCAGTAAACACCTATAACCACTTCGAATGTATATATTATATCATTACGGGATTTGAAGATTGTTTTGCAATTATTTCCCTGTATGCAAAAAAAGAGGTCGCCTCATATGAGACAACCTCTCGGATACTAAATCAGCTTAGAACCTTACGCTCTTTCGACTTTGCCGGAACGAAGGCAACGTGTGCAAACGTTCATTGACTTGGGGGTGCCGTCAACAACAACCTTAACTCTGTGTACGTTAGCCTGCTGCGTAGTAAGCGCGCGTCTTGAAATCTGTGAACGCGTGATTCTAATCTTT
>JAILHX010000152.1 GCA_024695565.1 Saccharofermentans sp.
CGCCCGAACTGCCGCCGAACAAGGCTGACCCGCGGCGCACGCATGAAATCCGCTTACTGCTGCTTCCTTCCGGACCTGACAGGGTTCACGGCTCAGCGTCGCACGGGACCCTGACCGGCAGCAGACCGGACGGGACGAACAGATGAATTATAACATAAAAAATCAGCGCGCCCTATAAAAGAAGAACTGTTATGAGGACAATCAGATATCAGCTGTAGCAGTTCCTTACGAAATCCGCCGTATATCTGCCGATCTGCTGCATTACGGAGGCTGCGTTCTCCTCGTATGCGTTCTCTACATAGACCACGACGGCGATAGGTTCCTCGCAGTCGATAATCGCGCACTCCATGAAGGTGCCCATGCTGGTGTTGCGTCCGTAAACGTGGAGTATCGGGGTATCCTGGAAGAACGATGCCTTGAGCGGAGATGCTGTCTCGCTGTAATACATGTCGTTGATCAGTCTCTGGTATGTATCGGGCGCATTGATATATCCATTGTAAAGATATCTCAAATATTCGCCCATGTCGTAGCAGGAGGTCCTGCCCGCGGATCTGTAGCGTCTGCTCCTGTAATCGATATACAGGGGAGTGGAGTTATAGCTGACGTAGTTGCTTATCTTGTCGATCTGGGGAACTATCTCGTTCATGCTGCCCATCGAGTCTATGACGAAATTGAGCGCGATGCTGTCGTTCTTCGTTACAGCGTAATTGAGCGCATTGCGGTGGAAGAACTGCTTGCCGTATCTGAAGTTCTTGGCAATGTAGGATGCGGAACGGGCGCCTTTTGACGCTCTTTCGTAAGTTGCAACGCCCGCGAGGTCCTGCTTGCCGTCGGCATACTGGTCGTACCATACGAGCTCGATCGGGATCGCGAAAGCGCCGGAAGGGAGGACGGGCTCCAAGTTCCTGTAACCGATGCTGTCGCCGTTCTTGAGCGAAATGAACTCAAAGCAGATACGCATGTATTTCTGCTCAACGTCGACCGCCTTGACCTTTTCCCTTAACTCGTCGAGCATGACCGCCCTCTTCTGGTAGGTAGCGGTCTGGTGCCAGGTTGCTTTCTTAAAGGTGAAGCTCGGGTTCTCAAGGATCGGGTCGGGTGAGTTGTTCTGTACCTTAGTCGAAGACGATTCAGAGCTTTCCGCGCTTGTGGGAGCAAATGACGGAGCCAGGATCGTGGTCGTCTCCGTAGTCGTTGTCACCGTGGTGGATTCCGTTGTGGTGTGGACCGGACGCCTGTACTCGGAATATGTCGTAGTCTCTCTTTTCGCCGCGCCCACGAGATCGGGGAACATCTCCGCGTAGGTCTGTCCGTCGTAGGAGACTTTGCGGAAGAACATGAGGATCAGGGTGATACCCAAAGTGACCAGCACAATAGACAGCGTCCTCTTTCGGCGGGACGACTGGATCTTAGGTGCTTTCTGCAGAAATGTAGGATTTGGTCTCTTCACGATAGCTCCCCGGAGTGCTCGAAAATCATTACGAGACGATTTTAAATAATAAGAATGCCATTTTCAACGGAAAAACCGTGTGAATACTGCGAGGAAACAGTATTTAAGGGCTGTAAACACTATATTTTGTTGATACTGCATATTGATGCACTAAATGTGGTGTTTTTTTATTGACAATTTATCAAGCAAAGGTTAGAATTGTCCTGTATTTCAATAATCAATCATTTTTTAAAACGTTATTTGATTATTCCATATGAATCCGAGCGGAGGGTGGCCTAATGATTATCAGTTCAGATCTCGAGAAATGCAGGAGCAAGTTCCAGGATCTTATCGGCAAGAAAATCGTTTGCAAGACAAATGGCGGCCGCAAGAGGATCATTACCTACATCGGAACTGTTGAGCATTGCTATCCCAATGTTTTCACACTCCTTTGCGAGAATGAATCAGGCAAGCAGTCTATCGTCTCATTCAGCTATATCGATGTTCTCACAAGAACCGTACGTGTAGGTATCATGCCTGAGAAGTCGCAGGAAGTCGCAGTCTGAGACACTGCCAATATGAAGGATCTTCAAGAGGTTGTCTGACAAGGCAACCTCTTTCATTTTTTGTTTACGGATATTTGCCGCGGCGGGTTGTATAATATAGTTGTTTAGAGAGCAAAGGAAACAGGAGCCGGACTATGCCGACTGAATCATACGAGATAACTGCAAACGCCAAGATCAACCTCTTTTTGAGGGTAAAGGGCACATTGCCTAACGGATATCACAGCCTGTACACGGTCATGCAGGAGATAGCCTGCGCAGACCAGATAACCGTTAATATTGATGATACACGCAAGGGCTTCAAGATAAACTGTATCGGAAGAAGCGATATCGATCCTAAGAAGAATCTTTGCAGGAAGGCCTGTGACCGTTTCTATTCCAACATGAAGAAGATAAGGGAAGGTTTTGTCCCTCCCTATACCGAGATAGAGCTTATCAAGAACATTCCGTCAGAATCCGGAATGGGAGGAGGAAGCTCTGATGCTGCCGCCATCCTTCTTGTTCTTCAGGAGCATTTCGGCAATCCTTTTGAAGAGGAACAGCTCCTCAAGATCGCGGTAAACGTCGGCGCGGATGTACCGTTCTTCCTTTACGGCGGAACAGCCCTGTGCGAGAAAGTCGGCGAGGACGTCACGCCCATCGGCAATCTCGCCGGCCTCGGCGTTCTTATCGCCAAGCCGGATGCCGGAGTATCCACACCCGAGTGCTTTGCCCTTATCGATAAAGAACCCGCAAAGCCTTTCGACGGAGATGCTTACGCGGAATACATAGAAAGTCTCAAGACTCCCTCAAAGGATGCCTCCGAGATCCTTTCCAAGATAACTGCAGGCGGAGACCTTCTGGTTAATGACCTGGAGAGTCCTGCGACCAAGCTGATTCCTGAGATCTCTGACATCAGGACGTCTTTGGAGGAGCTCGGCTCGCCTTACTGCCGCATGACCGGCTCGGGAAGCGCGGTCTTCGCACTGTTCGAGAACTTAGAAGATGCCGCCCTCGCAAAAGAGCGTGCAAAAAAGGATGCAGTTCTTTCGAAGTGCAACCTTATACTTGCCGAAACAGTCTGATATCAGATCTTTTTCGCGAAAAGTCCTCTCGGATAACCCCTGGAATACTCACTGTCTATAAGCTCGAAACCGCGCGCGCCGTAGAACGCGGTCATCTTTTTGTTCGCGGTCGAGCAGTGCAGGAGCATGATATCGCACCCGTTCTCTTTAGCGTATTCTTCGCTTCCCGTGATGAGATTTACTCCGAGTCCGCCGCGTCTTAATTCCTGGATGACCGCAAAGCGTGATACGTAGGCTGCCTTGTTAAAGCCTTTCAGGAACTTCTCTGTTTTTTCCGAGAAGCTGTAGCGCTGCGGCATTTCGGTGATCCCCGTGGTGATGGTCCCGACTGCCACTTCACCGTCGAAGACAGCGGTGCAGTGACGGTTCCTGATGCGGTCCTCGACTGACTCGATCGACTCGGTCATTGCCTCGAGCATACCGGTCTTGATGTCGGATTCCGCGCAGTAAGTCAGCATGGCAACACGAAGCAGCCGCTGTATCGCGGCTGCGTCACGGGGTTCTGCGGTCCTTGTAATAAGATCGCCGTTCATTAATTGCCTTAGTTGAGGTAGCAGTTCACAAGGATTGCCTTGTGTGCGTGAAGCCTGTTCTCTGCCTCGTCGAAAACTACGCTCTGAGGTCCGTCGATGACATCCTCGGTTACCTCATATCCGCGGTATGCGGGCAGACAGTGGAGGAAGATAGCATCCTTGTGGGCAACGCCCATGAGCTTGGAGTTGACCTGATAATCCTTGAAGATCTCGACTCTCTTGGCCTTCTCGGCTTCCTGACCCATTGAGGTCCATGTGTCCGTATAGATGACGTCAGCGTCAGCTGCAGCTTCAAAAGGATCTGTGGTCATCAGGATCTTTGAACCTGTGATCTTGGCATCCTCTTCGGCCTGTTTAACGTATTTCTCGGGGCATGTGTAATCGGCGGGTGAACCGATGGCAACATCCATTCCGGCCTTTGCGCATGCCTGAAGGAGGGAATTTGCAACGTTATTTCCGTCGCCTACATATGCGAGCTTGAGACCTTTCAGCGCGCCCTTGTGCTCCTTGATCGTGAGGAGGTCTGCGAGCATCTGTGTAGGATGCTGGTCATCCGTAAGGCCGTTGATGACAGGGATCTTTCCGTACTTGGCAAGATCTACAACGTCCTGGTGCTTGAAAGTTCTGATCATGATGCCGTCGATCATGCCGGAAAGAACATTCGCCGTATCATAGATCGTCTCGCCTCTGCCGATCTGGATGTCGTTGTTGGAAAGGAACAGAGCCATTCCGCCGAGCTGGTACATACCGACTTCGAAAGAGACGCGTGTCCTTGTGGAAGACTTCGTGAAGATCATTCCGAGCGTCTTGCCGTCGAGATAGTGGTGCTTGATGCCCTTCTTGGTCTTGTCCTTCATATCGGCAGCGATATCGAGGAGATAATCGAGTTCCTTGATGCCGACGTCTTCGTGAAAATCTATATAGTGTTTCATAGTTCCATACTCCTTAATGCTTTATTCCAGTTCTTCTTCAGGTTCGGGAAGGGCAGCGGGCTTGCTTTCCTCCGTGGGCTTGCTTTCCTCCGCGGGCTTGCTTTCCTCCGCGGGCTTTTGCTCTGCGAGCGCCTTCATTGCGGGTGTCTCTTTGCGGCCGATGTTCTTGAAGGCATTAAGGATCGGATTCGGCTTGCCGCCCATTCTTGTCGAAAGGAGCTGGTCTAAAGTCCTTACGAAGCTTAACGCCTGCGACTTCGTGATGACAAGCGGGGGAGCGATCCTGATAACTGACTTTCCGATCGAGCTTACGAGGAACCCGTTCCTGAAGAGCTCTTCCTTAAGGCCTGATGCGATCACTGACTCGTCGAACTCGATTCCGATGAGAAGACCCATTCCGCGTACTTTTGTAATGCAGCTGTATTTGCTCTTGAGCTTGTTCAGCTTCTCGAAAAGAGCTGCGCTTACGAGGTTGACGTTATCAAGAACATTAGCTTCGCCGAAGTATTCCATGACCGCGATACCTGCTGCGCAAGCCAGAGGGTTGCCGCCGAAAGTGCTGCCGTGGTCACCGACCTGGAATCCCTTTGCGGCTTCGTCGGTGCAGAGCATAGCGCCGATCGGAACGCCGCCGCCCAGGCCCTTTGCGAGGGTCATGATATCAGGGGTGATGCCGTAGTTCTGATAGCAGAACATCTTGCCTGTACGGCCGACACCGGTCTGTACCTCATCGATGATGAGAAGGATACCCTTCTCGGTGCAAAGCTTCCTTACAGCCTGAATGTAATCGGCATCTGCGGGATTGACTCCGCTCTCGCCCTGGATGAGCTCGAGCATGATCGCAGCGGTATGGGGACCGACCGCGAGCTTCATGGCATCCAGATCGTTATAGGGAACATACTTGAAGCCCGGAACGACGGGTGCAAAAGGCTTGGAGAACTTCTCCTGGCCGGTTGCTGTCATCGAACCGAAAGTCCTGCCGTGGAAGCTCTTCTCGGCTGTTATGATCTCGTACTTGTTCTCGCCCTTGTAGTGGAAATATCCGCGTGCGAGCTTGAGTGCCGCTTCGTTTGCCTCCGCACCGGAATTGCAGAAGAATGCCTTGTCTGCAAAGCTTGCCCTGCAGAGCCTGTAGGCAAGTTCGGAACGCTGGGGGATATAGTAGTAGTTGCTGCAGTGAATGAGGTTCTTCGCCTGCTTTGTGATCGCGCCTACGAGCTTGGGATTGCCGTGACCCAGTGAGTTGACGGCGATGCCGCCGATCATGTCCAGGTACTTGTTGCCCTCGGTGTCGTAAAGGTAGCTGCCCTTGCCCTTTGTGAAAGCGACGGGGAGCGGTGCGAAGACCTGAAGACAGTAGTTCTTGTCAAAATCGCTTATTAAAGCAAAATCATTTTCTATACTCATAATTCTCTTGTTTCTCCTTGATTATCATTGTGCCGATGCCGTTCTTTGTGAATGTCTCGAGGATAATGGAATGCGGTATCCTGCCGTCGATTATGTGTGCTCGGCCGACGCCTCGGAGAACAGTGCCCAGGCAGCCTTCGATCTTGGGGATCATGCCGCCGCTGATAATGCCTTTGTCGATGCAGTCCTTAACGTCCTGCTGATCGAGAACCGGAATGATATGCTCTTTGCCTTCTGCCGTTGTCTCGAGAACGCCGCCGACATCCGTAAGGATGATGAGCTTGGAAGCGCCAAGCGCGACTGCGACCTCGGAGGCTACGGTGTCAGCGTTGATGTTGTAGCTCTCGCCGTTCTTGCCGACGCCTATGGGGGCGATGACGGGGATATATTCGTCATTTGCGAGCATCGAAATGACCTTTGTATTGATGCGTGTGATCTTGCCGACATAGCCGATGTCGATGGGGTTGCCCTCGGAATCCTCGGTCATTTTCTCGGCTTCGATCAGGTTGCCGTCAATGCCGCTGATACCAACAGCTTTTGCACCCTTGCCGCAGAGGACGGAAACGATCTCTTTGTTGGTCTTGCCGATAAGCACCATCTGGGCATAAGCCATGGTCTCCTCATCGGTGTACCTCAGGCCGTTTACGAAATGGGATTCCTTGCCGACTTTGTTGAGCATGCCGGAAATGTCCGGACCGCCGCCGTGAACGATGACGGGATTGATGCCGATAAGCTTGAGCAGTGTAATGTCATCCATGACGGACTGCTTGAGCTCGTCGTTGACCATTGCATTTCCGCCGTACTTGATGACGAAAGTCTGTCCGCGCATCTTCTTGATGTACGGAAGTGCTTCAATGAGCAGCGAAGCCCTGTCCACATTGTTCTTCATGTCGCCCGTGATAACGGGTGTGTCTTTCTGACCGGCCATTTTATACCCCCCTGATTATCGTCTGGAGTCCTGTCTCTTCCGCAAGGCCGAACATAACGTTCGCAGCCTGGATCGCCTGAAGAGCGGCGCCCTTGCCAAGGTTATCCTGAGCGGAGAAGAGCTTGATCATTCCGGTCTCCGCGTCATATACGCCGTTAACGTCGATGTAGTTGGAGTAAGATACTGCCTTAACATCGGGAAGGACGCCTGCGGGAAGGACCCTGACGAATGTCTCATTCTTATAGAATTCATTATATATATCATTGATCTTCGCCGATGTTACATCTTCGAGGCTCTTTGAAGGCTTTACGTAGATGGTGGCGAGCATGCCTCTCTTGAAAGGAGCAAGGTGAGGAGTGAAGGTTACCTTGATGTCACCGGAATTCTTTCCCGCGAGGAAAGAGCACTGCTCGGCAATCTCGGTAGTATGTCTGTGACCTACTGCTCCGTAAGGCTTGAAAGCCTCGTCGAGCTCGCAGTAAGCGTATGCAAGATCGGCTTTCCTCCCTGCGCCGCTGACACCGGAAACCGCATCGATGATGATGGAATCCTCATCGATAAGATGATTCTTAAGGAAGGGAGCCAGAGCGATGAGTGAGCATGTGGGATAGCATCCCGGGTTAGCCGTGAGCTTTGTGGTCTTAAGCTGATCCCTGTAGAACTCGGGAAGTCCGTATACTGCGTCCGCAAGAAGCTCCGGATGAGGGTGATCCAACTTATAAGACTTCTCGTAAGTTGCGAGATCCTTGTATCTGAAGTCGCCGCTGTGGTCGATGACCTTGCAGCCTGCCGCGAGAAGGACCGGAACCGTCTGGCTCGATACTCCGTGGGGAAGAGCCGTGATAACGAGATCGCTGTCCTTGGCGACTTCCTCGGGTGTCAGATCCTCGATGGTGATATCGACAACGCTCCTGAATTCGGGATATACGTCGGAGAACTTCTGTCCTGCGAAGCTCCTGCCGATGAGATGCCTGAGTTCGAAAACCGGATGGGAGGCAAATCCCCTGACGAGTTCTGCTCCGACATAGCCTGTAGAACCTATAATGCTTACCTTGATCTTATTTGATGAATCCATATTAATTCCCATCCTAAAGAGTTAGTTTATGCAATATAATGCATAAAAATACAAAAGTCAATACTGACTGCATCCGCCGGTTTCGGATCACCCTATATAGATATATGTAATATTTATACTCGCGTAATAAGAATGTAAACTGTTTTCGCTGTCGAAAATGATGTTCTGTGACAATTCGCACAAAGCCCAGAAAGGCTTATAGAGAGCTTGTTGCCGCAAATTGTGAAGGAATTTTGGATAAAGCATACAAAACCATCAACTCTTTTTGAACAAAATAACAGAAACCGAAAAAAATAAAGACAAAAGACGGAAAATTATTTTGTCAATTGTGCCATATAGTAATGAAAACAGTGCTTTGTTAGTATTTCCGTATGATAAACCCCGCCTAGAGCAGGCAGGCATTTTGGAGGTATTAGTTATGGCAAGTTTGTCTTTCCAGCATGTTTACAAGAAATATGACGGCGGCGTCGTCGCAGTTTCTGATTTTAACCTTGACGTAGCCGATAAGGAATTCGTCATCCTCGTAGGACCTTCAGGTTGCGGCAAGTCTACGACACTCCGTATGCTTGCAGGACTTGAAGATATTTCCGAAGGTGAGATCTACATCGACGACCGTTGCGTCAACGACGTACTCCCTAAGGACAGAGACATCGCGATGGTTTTCCAGAACTACGCTCTGTATCCTCATATGTCAGTTCGTGACAACATGGCATTCGCTCTCAAGCTCAGAAGAATGAGCAAGGACGAGATCAACCGCCGCGTTACAGAAGCTGCTAAGATCCTCGAGATCGAGCACCTCCTCGACAGAAAGCCTAAGGCTCTCTCCGGTGGTCAGCGTCAGAGAGTTGCTCTCGGCCGTGCTATCGTACGTGACCCTAAGGTCTTCCTCATGGACGAGCCTCTCTCCAACTTGGATGCTAAGCTCCGTGTACAGATGCGTGTTGAGATCACAAAGCTTCACCACAGACTTAAGACAACATTCGTATACGTAACACACGACCAGACAGAGGCTATGACCATGGGTACCAGAATCGTAGTTATGAAGGATGGTTTCATTCAGCAGGTTGACTCTCCTACGGAGCTCTATGACAACCCGGTTAACACATTCGTTGCAGGATTTATCGGAATGCCTCCTATGAACTTCATCAATGCAGTTATCAACGTTGAAGGTTCTGACGTATTCGTTTCTTTCGAGAACGTTACAATCAGACTCCCTGAGAGATATGCTGTTGAGGAAGTTATGGAGCGTGACGGTCAGGAAGTTATCTTCGGTGTAAGACCTGAGGCAATCACAGACGATATTACATACGTTACTGATCACCCTGAGTCTGCATTCACAGCTGACGTAGACGTCGTAGAAATGCTCGGTGCTGAGACATATCTCTATGTCACAGTTAACGGTTCACTCCCGCTCACATGCCGCGTTGACCCTACAACTTCACAGTCTGCAGTTGGTCAGGTTGTTGACCTCGCAGTTGACGCTAACCGTATCCACCTCTTCGACAAGGATACAGAGCAGAGCATCATTTCATAATAGAAATAATCTAGAACCTCAAATAAGAGACCGTGAATTCTTTCAAAGAGTTCACGGTCTCTTTTTATGTGGCAAATAAGTGTCAGATTACGTGATTGCTTGCACCTTCAAACGAAAAATAATATCATTTAATGTAGCGTTTTATGAGCTTTTGTAATTATTTCTTGAAGAGGTACAGGCCATGGAAGAGATTAAGAAGTGTATGCGTCAGGTAAAAACCATCATTCCGGTTAACTGCGGAGTGATCGATACAGCGGGAAAGATCCTGGCTGCTACGAATGAGATCGGGGAAGAGGAAACAGATCCTTCCTTCAGAGCGGTTATATCTTCTGATAACCTTTTTGCTTCCACTGCTGACAGAACCTACCTCAAGGTATTTATCGGTGAACAGATCAAGTACATTCTTTATATAGAGAGTACTGATCCGGACGCTAAGATCTCACTGCAGCTCATCGCCGAATGGATGAAGACTCTTGTTAAGGAAAAGGGTACGGATGCAGAGAAGGCAATCTTTATCCGTAACGTTTTGCTTGATAACGAGATCAGAAGCGAAGTTCCGATGATCGCAAGAGGCTATAAGATCGACTGCAATGACCCGAGACTCGTCATTGTCGTAAGAACTCTGGCCGAGCAGAGCGCAGAGGCTTTCGAGATATTACAGAATCTATATACTGACTCCGACATAGCAACCGTTATCTCAATGGACGATACGACAGCCATTGTCATAATCGATGCTCTCGAATCACAGGTCAGTGAAGAGACGAAGGATGCATTTATCGAAGAGACTTCACAGTCTGTACTGGCATGCCTTACATCCGAGGGCTGCAAAGCAAAGGTTGCTGTAGGTTCTGTCGTAGGTTCCTTCATGGATATCTCCAAATCCTACTCAGATGCCATGACTGCACTTAAGGTCAGCAAGATCTTCGACGGTGAGTCCGATCTCTCAAGATATGACAAGTTAGGCCTCGGAAGACTTATCTACCAGCTGCCTAAGCCCCTTTGTGAGATGTTCATCAGGGAGGTTTTCCCGAACGAGGCTTTCAAGCAGCTCGATGAGGAGACAAGAACGACAATTGATACGTTCTTTGCAAATGACCTCAACGGTTCAGAGACTTCAAGAGAATTATTCGTACACAGAAATACGCTGGTATACAGACTTGAGAAAGTTAAGACAAAGACAGGTCTTGACCTCAGGAAATTTGATGACGCGGTACTCTTTAAGATGGCAACGATGGTAAGAACCTACATTGACTATCTTAACGATACCAATGACAACAAGATCAGGTAAACAAATTGATTGATTTTATTGACGTAGAGAAAACATACAAATCTGGAGTTGAAGCCTTAAAAGGCATAAACTTCACTATCGAAGACGGCGAATTCGTCTTCATTATCGGTAAATCAGGATCAGGTAAATCGACCCTTCTCAAGTGCATTACTTGCGAAGAAACGCCCACAGCAGGCAAGGTCACCATCGACAATTTTGATATTTCACACATGAGCCGTGCGCTCGTGCCTGTTCTGCGCAGAAGGATCGGAATGATCTATCAGGACTTCCGTCTTATCGAGACGAAAACAGTTGCGGAGAATGTAGCTTTCGCAGGCGAGATCATCGGCGTTCCGAAGCAGAATCTCATGAACACGGTCCTGATCTGCTTATCCGTTGTAGGACTTAAAGACAAAGCTGACTGCTATCCGCAGGAATTATCAGGCGGTGAGCAGCAGAGAGTAGCCATCGCAAGAGCGATGGTCAATAACCCCAGCCTCATTGTTGCAGACGAGCCTACGGGCAACCTTGACCCTGAGACGTCTGAAGCCATCATGGCAATGCTCTTGGAGCTTAACCAGAACGGCGGCACCACGATAATCATCTGCACACACGACAGCGCAATGGTTGACCGTATGAAGCAGAGAGTTATCGAGATCGATGACGGTCTCATCGCAAGAGACGAGAAAAAGAGCGGCTATAAGGGCGATGCCGCAGATCAGGAAGCATACGTGCAGACAGCTTCAAGAACTTCACGCTACGGCGGTTCTGCAGGCGTTGCATTTGGTGATGATGAAGAATATGGTGACGGCTACGATGATCCGGGTTACGGTTCTGAAGCAGTTGAGAACCATTCAGCCGGTCTGCTCTTCGGCGAAGAGAAAGCAACTGAGCAAACCGTTACGGAAATTTCCGGAAAATCAGTTTTCGGGGACGATGAGAAGAATGAGGAGATTATTGAAGTAAATGACCTTCCTCAGGAAGAGATCCCTGAAGAACCGGTAACTGACGACGTTTCAGAAACTGAAGAAGTAAAGGTAACTGAGATCAATATTCCCGAAGAGGAGAGCGTGTTATCTTTTGGCGATGAAAAGCCCGAAGCAGCACCTGCCATTCCTTTGGAAGCCGTTGAGGCTGAAACGGAATCAGATCCTGACACCGATCAGGACGATCTGAGTTTCCCGGGTGACGACGCAGGATCAAAGCGTGATCAGAAGCGCAGACTCCGCGAGGAGAAGAATGCCGAGAAAGAGGCAAAGCGCAAAGAAAAGCTCGACAAGAAGAAAAAGGTCAGAAGGACCGATTTCAAACCCGGAAGTGACATAGACATATTCCCGGAGGATGACTAATAATGACAGCAAGAGCTTTTATAAATTCGATCAAGGAAGGCATCCGCGGAATAATCAGGCACCCGCTCGTTACCATCGCATCCGTCTCAACGATCATGCTGATGCTCCTTATCATGGGCGGATTCTATCTGTTCTCGGTAAATGCCAGAACTATCATGACCAAACTCTCACAAAGACCTCCTATCGAGGTATACATGAAGCTCCAGTGCACGGAGGAGGAGAGGGACTTTGTCTCGCAGCAGCTGGCTGCAAATCCTAATATCATTGAGTTCACATTGTCTTCTCCCCAGGAGAACTACAATGACTTCAAGGAGAACCTCGGTTCATCTTCCTCGATCCTGGATGACTTTGATTACAACATGTATCTTCCTTATACATTCAGGCTGAGACTTACGGATCCTGCGCTCGCTGATTCCGTTTGCACGGAGATCGCAACTTATACAGGCGTATCCAAGGTTGCCCAGGAGAGCAGCGTAATGAACTTCCTCACCAGAGCATCAAGGATCGTAAACATTACTACGGCAGTATCATTTGTCGTATTGTTCGTAATCGCGCTCTTTATTATCTCCAACATGGTACGTATCTCCGTATACTCCAGAGCATCTGAGATCGAGATCATGAAATTTGTCGGCGCGACAAACAACTACATCAGACTTCCTTATATTACGGAAGGAGCAATCGTCGGATTGTTCAGTGCAATATGTTCGTGGGCAATTACCATACTCGTATATCACCAGGTCTATATGAAGGCCATGAGTTCGATCAACATCGAGAGCTTCTATGCTCTTGCTTCCACAAGATCGGTCATGTGGCATAACCTTGTTATACTTGTGGTAATGGGACTTATAATCGGTGCTGTGGGAAGCGGCATCTCGGTAAGAAATTACATTAAGGTGTGAGGCGCATTATGGTACAGACTGAGATCGAAAACAGAAGTACCGGAAAGGCATCCGGGATCTTAAAGAGAATCACGATGTTCGCGGTAGCATTCATGGCATGTGTTCTTGCTACTGCATCAAGTTCATGGCTGTCTTCAGAGAAGGTAATTGCAGTCGGAGGTGTTCCGATAATTACCAATGCCGTTACAAAGCAGGATATCGAAGACGCTAAAAAGAAGAGAGACAATGCCCTGGCTGAGGCCGAGGAAGCTTCTTCCATGGTTGACCAGCTCAACGACCAGAAGGCTGAGCTCAGCGGTGAGCTCGACAGGCTTAACGAAGCAAACGAAGCCCAGAAGGCACAGTATACGATCATCTACGGCCAGTTGGAGGCAGCTCTTGAAGAGAAGGCTCATGCACTTGATGAGTTCCTTGAAGCTCAGGAGAACCTCGAGACACAGCAGAAGATCTTTACTGACAGAGTAACTGTCATGTTCGAATATCAGAACAAGTCTACTCTCGAAGTCCTTCTGGAATCCGACAGCCTTGCTGGATTCTTTACCAACATGGAACTTATTACTCTTATCGCCGATGCTGACGCACAGGCGATCGATATGCTCCAGGTTGCTCTCGACGATGCTGAGCTCCAGGCTGAGATCAAGCTCCAGTATGCTGAAGAGATGCAGGCTATCGCAGATGAGAAACAGAGACAGCTCGATGAACTGGAATCCCTCATCGGAACAACACAGGCAACGATCGATGACGTCAATACAAACATCGATTCATGGGAAGAAAAGGAAGACGAGCTCGAAGCTTATGCTGAGGACCTCGATGACGAGATCAGAAGACTCCAGGAACAGTATGACCGGGAGCACAGTACGTCTTCAAAGACAACCGGCGGCGTATCTTTCCGCTGGCCTACATACTGCCAGTACATAACATCTTATTACGGATACAGAACTCACCCTGTTTACGGTACTACCAAGTTCCACTCCGGAGTCGATATCGGTGCGGGTTACGGTGATACGATCATGGCAGCCGCTTCCGGTACGGTAATATTTGTTACCGAGCCTTATGAAGGCTGCAACAAGGGCGGTTCCGGCTATGGCAACTACTGCATCATTGACCACGGCAACGGTTATTCGACACTCTACGGACACGCCAGAGACATCTATGTTTACGAAGGCCAGTATGTAAGTGCGGGCGAGTCCATCGGTGAAGTAGGAAGCACAGGTACATCAACGGGTGCGCATCTCCACTTTGAGGTCCGTCTGTGGGGTGACACAAAGAATCCGCTGGATTATCTGCCGTAACAGCTCTGTCTCCACATTGCCTCAAACTGTTTGAAGCAATAAGGTTATACTTATCTTAATGGGAAATAATAGGAGTTGCCTTAAGCGGCATCTTCGGTAAGTAATTACATTAAGATGTGGGGCTCAATATGATACAGGCTTTAGAATCAAATAGTAATGTAAAGAGAGGTTCCCGTTTATTACGGAACCTCTCTATGTTTTCGGTGGCATTTCTGGTATGCATACTCGCCACGGCATCAAGCTCATGGCTGTCTTCCGAGAAGGTCTTTGCAATAGGCGGCGTTCCCGTATTTACGAATTCCGTTACAAAGCAGGACATCGAGGATGCAAAGAAGAAGAGAGATAATGCTCTGGCTGAGGCTGAACAGGCTTCGGATATGATCGACCAGCTCAATGACCGGAAGGATCAGTTAAGCGGAGAACTCGACAGACTCAATGAAGCCAATGAAGAGCAGAGAGCGCAGTATGAACTCATCTACGGCCAGCTGGAGGCAGCTCTGGAAGAGAAGGCGCAGGCTCTGGATGAATTCATAGTGGCGCAGGAGAATCTCGAGACTCAGCAAAAACTCTTCAGGGACAGGGTTACGGTCATGTTCGAATATCAGAACAAGTCCACTCTCGAAGTCCTTCTGGAATCTGACAGCCTCGCCGGATTCTTTACCAATATGGAACTTATCTCACTGATCGCCGATGCTGATGCTCAGGCAGTCGACATACTCCGGATCGCCATGGATGATGCTGAACTTCAGGCAGAGATCAAGCTTAAGCATGCCGAAGAGATGCAGGCGATCGCTGACGAGAAGCAGAGACAGTTAGATGAGCTGACGTCTCTTATCGGAACCACACAGGCGACACTCGATAACGTGAATACCAGCATTGATTCATGGACGGCCAGAGAAGAT
>JAILHX010000042.1 GCA_024695565.1 Saccharofermentans sp.
GAAGCGGGAACCTTAGGTGTAACGGGACCGCAGAATGCCTTCTCAACGATGCCTCTCTTGCCTGCGCCGGTAGCCATGAGGATAACAGTCGTGGACTTCATGATGTAGCCGATACCCATTGTGTATGCCTGTGTAGGAACTGCAGCGAGATCGCCGTTAAAGAACAGTCTCGCATTGTCCTGAATGGTCTGTTCTTCAAGGTCGATGCACTGTGTGTTTACACAGAAAGCGTCTGCAGGCTCATTGAAACCGATGTGTCCGTCTCCGCCGATACCGAGAAGCTGGATGTCGAGGTGGCCGAGAGACTCAAGGATCTTATCGTAATCCGTACATGCCTTGACAGCATCGCTCTCAAGTCCGTCAGGTACATATGTCTTGCTCATGTCGATGTTTACGTGGTCGAAAAGATTGGTGTTCATGAAGTATCTGTAAGACTGGTCATGATCACCGCCAAGTCCTCTGTACTCGTCAAGGTTGGCTGATGTGACCTTGGAGAAATCAAGGCTGCCTGCCTTGTACATATCCACGAGGTCCTTATATGTTCCGATAGGTGTAGAACCTGTTGCAAGACCGATCTTGCAGTCGGGCTTAAGTCTGATCTGTGAAGCGATAAGCTCAGCACAAGCCATTGAAGCTTCTTCGTAGTTGCTCTTTCTGATTACTCTCATAGTTTCATCTCCCGCTTTTTATTTTAATAAAACGGCTCCGCAGTCACATGCGAAGCCGTAATACACTTTTTAATCTGCAAGCAGTCCCTGTTCCTTGATAACTGCTATTACCTTGTCAACATTCTGCTCACAAAGCTCATCGCTCTTTGCCTCGACCATTACGCGGATCTTAGGCTCTGTACCTGACGCACGGAGAAGGATCCTTCCGTCACTGCCCAAAGACTTTGTAACTTCCTCAACGGCCTTCAGGACAACAGGGTTCTTCTGTGCCTCTTCCTTGTCCTTAACAACAACGTTCTTGAGGCACTGAGGATACATCTTCATCTCGCCCGCGAGCATTGAGAGGGGAAGTTTCTTGTCGAGCATTGTCATCATGATCATAAGCGAAGTAAGGATACCGTCACCGGTCGTAGCATACTTAGCAAAGATGATGTGGCCTGACTGCTCGCCGCCGATCATGAATCCGTTTGCCATCATGTTCTCGGCAACGTACTTGTCGCCGACAGCGGTCTTCTCGGTCCTGATGCCGATAGCCTCACATGCCTTGTAAAGTCCCATGTTGCTCATGATCGTAGTAACAATGGTATTTCCGTCAAGACGGCCTGTTTCCTTCATATACTTACCGCAGAGGAACATGATCTGGTCGCCGTTGACTTCGTTTCCGAGCTCATCTACTGCAAGACATCTGTCTGCGTCGCCGTCATAAGCAAAACCAACGTTGAGGCCGTTATCGAGAACGAACTTCTTGAGGTTCTCGATATGTGTGGAACCGCAGTTCGTATTGATGTTAAGACCGTCAGGTGTGTTGTTGATGATGTAAACTTTTGCGCCAAGAGCCTCGAAAACAGATCTTGCGATATTCCAGGAAGCACCGTTAGCGCAGTCAAGACCGATCTTCATGCCGTTGAAAGCTCTTGTAGGGATCGTCATGAGATAACCGATATATCTGTTGCGTCCTGCTGCGTAATCAACGACGTTACCGATAGCTTCGCGCTCGGCAAGAGGGATCTCCTCGATCTCACCGTCGATATATGCTTCGATCTTCTCTTCGATCTCTGCCTCGATCTTCTGACCGTTGGCGCGCATGATCTTGATACCATTGTCATAGAAAGGATTGTGAGAAGCTGAGATCATGATTCCGCAATCGAAACCATCGGTCCTGCAGCAGTAAGATACGGAAGGCGTTGTGGTTACGTGGAGCAGATATGCATCGGAACCTGAAGAAGTAATTCCTGCAGTAAGCGCAGCCTCGAGCATATAGGAACTTCTTCTTGTATCTTTACCGATGATGATCCTGGCTCTGCCGTCATCATGCTGCTGACCGTAATACCAACCGATATAACGTCCGACCTTAAATGCTTTCTGTGCTGTGAGCGCCTTGTTAGCCTCTCCTCTGAAACCGTCTGTTCCGAAGTATTTTCCCATAAGAACAAGACCCGCCTTTCTTAAGAAACTTTTATGATTTGAAATTTTATCACAAAAGTCGAAAACTTTAGATATTATTTTTAATAATATTATTAAGTGGTCTGTCGCATGTGTTCAGCAGGCCTAAAACAAGCCAGAAATGAGGAGC
>JAILHX010000070.1 GCA_024695565.1 Saccharofermentans sp.
GAGATTGATGCCTTTCAAAACCTGTGAATAGCTCCCGCCCTCACCGTAACTCTTTTTCAGATCTCTTGTTGTCAGATACATATTTACCTCCATGTCATTTCAAATGACAGATAACATTTTGAAATATGAGCAACTGCTCGCATTTGCAATATTAGTCTCAACTAACTCTTTTGTCAATAGAATATGAGCGATTACTCATATTTCTTTACAAAAAAATCTTTCTGACCTATAATCAAGCCATGACCAGAACGCCGACACAGAAAAGAAGCATAGAAAAAAAGCAGCGTATAAAAGACGCTGCTTTCGAGTTGATGGCACAAAACGGCTATCACAATACAAGCTCCAACGAGATTGCCAAAAGGGCTGATGTTTCCATCGGAACCTTCTATTCATATTTCAAAGATAAAAAAGAGCTCTATGCAGAACTCGTGGGAGATATCTACAGTTATGTCATAAACGAGACCAGTTCTGCCATGAATAACATACCGGATGATACGGATGACAGAGCTCTTGCCGAACTTGCAATCGCCATGCTCCTTAAGAGCCATTATTACAGAAAAGATTTCCAGAAGGAGATCGCTTCCCTGTCATGTCAGTCAGAAGAATTCAGGGCGATCGAAGATCAGTACAAATCACACGTACCGGATTTCTTTTTGGGAATGATAGAAAAAAGTGGCGCAGGCCTACGAGTTAAAGATGTTGATCTGGCAGCCCGCATCATACTTACTACCGTTGAGAGTGTTATTCATGAAACAGTCTTCAACGGCGACGGATCTCAGGATGATAAAGTCGTAAAAGAACTCGCTGACCTGGTACTTCGATATCTGTTCGAGTAATTTTCATTTTACCCTTTTATATCTGTAATCACAGCAGTCATCACCTTCAGCGACTGACTTTGTACGCCTGAATTCAATTCCGCGGTATCCGTTGCCATACACCTGATCTATCGCGCACATCACAGGCGCAACCTCAGGCATGCCGATTTCCACAAGGGCATTAACGACCGGACACGATAGAATATCAAGACCGGCTTGATTTCCGTTAACGCCAAGCAATCTGCTCTTATATCCTTTTTTATCGCTGGCAGCAGAATTCATGATCTTCACGAAGTTCGCCCATAACAGAGACGGCACACCCGGAATTGAAGTAAAACGCCAGTACTTTTTTCTCGCCTTTTCTCCTATTACCGGAGCATAATCCATCATCATCTGAAGTGCCTCGTCTTTGGAAACATATTTCTGAAGAGCTTTATATACACCAGCGAACGGATACGAAGCCTTTAAAGCCGAGCCGTATGCATCAGGATGTGTAATGCTATATTCATCTGAATAACGGTTTGCATTTCTGCAAATATCTTCTGCAATCTCCCTGCTGAAACGCTGCCTTACCATAACCAGAAATTCTTTTGCGTATGCACTTTTATTAACTGTGTTTTTCATAGCGATTCAAATTAACCAAATCTCCTTCTCTGATAACAGGCGGCGCTCAGACAGCACCACCTGTTATCAAGATTGAGAGGGAAAAAGATTATGACATTGTCCAGCTCTGCGACATGCGCTGCTGGCTGGTCATCTTGCTGTAAATACTGTCGTATGCAGATAATTCTTCAGGTGTTCCCTGTTCTGCCACAACGCCGTCATTTAGAACAACGATATGATCCGCATTGGCAATCGTTCTCATTCTGTGGGCAATGATCAGAACTGTCTTATCCTTAATAAGTCTTGAGAGAGCTTCCTGGATGACTGTCTCATTCTCAGCATCGAGAGAAGCAGTAGCTTCGTCAAGGAGGATGATCGGAGCATCCTTAAGGAACGCTCTTGCAATAGAGATTCTCTGCCTCTCGCCGCCGGAAAGTTCACTGCCATTCTCTCCGATAAAGGTATCGTAGCCGTCAGGAAGCTTGTTTATAAACTCTTCGCAGTTTGCAAGCTGAGCAGCTCTCCTGATATCTTCATCACTTGCTCCCTCTCGGCCGATCCGGATATTCTCTTTGATTGTATTATTGAACAGGGTTACGTCCTGGAAAACTATGGAATAGTCAGACAGCAGCGTTTCAGGATCTATCTTGGAGATATCTTCTCCGCCTAATGTAATCTTACCTTCGCTTACATCCCAGAATCTTGCGGCAAGTCTTGAGATAGTAGTTTTTCCGCCGCCGGAAGGTCCTATAAGCGCTGTAACCTCACCCTGCTTTGCTGTGAAGCTTACATCCTTTAACACGTCAGTATCATCTGAATACTTGAATCCGACATGATCGAAAACAATATCAAAACCGTTATTACTCTTCTGTTCGGTTCCAGTCTGAATCTCATGTGACAACACTTCATCAAGTCGTTCAGACTGAAGTTCAACAGAAATAACAGCTGCGAAGTTCTGGAGTGTGATCTGCATAGGATCATAAAGTCTTGATACTACCATAAGGAACATAAAGAAGGTGATCATGTCAATCTCGCCGTTCGCAAAGAGCAAGCCTCCGACTATTGCCGTAGTGCCTATACCAAGCTTAAGGATTATGGAAGCTGAATTAACATAAACGGCCATTTTAAGTTCCGTAAAGAGAGCCATCTTCTCGACCTTTCTGATCTTACCCTCAAGCACTTCCATATATCTGTCTTCAGCATTGTTTGCTCTCAGATCCCTGATGGACTCAAGACATTCCTGGATACCGTCATTCATATCCAGCTTGACTGCTTCATTTTTCTTTACGGCTTTCTTTTCGAGCCCTGAACACGAGAGGACAATTCCAAGCGATACAGGGATTACCCAGAAGCTTGCCAGAACCATTCTCCAATCAAAGAAGATAAAAAGGCTTAAACCTACAAGTGTTGTCGAGATAAGAGCTCCGATTATCTCAGGAATCCAATGGCTGGACGCAGTCTCGATCTGAGCACAGTCACCGAGGATATTCTGAGTGAGATCTGCAAGATTCTTCTTTCCGAAGTAAGACAGAGGCAGACGGCGGAGTCTTTCAGCAATAGAAGTTCTTCTGACTCCGCTCTCCTTATAGGTCGTAAGGAATGTCATGTTGTACTGAATGAAATTTGTAACGGCAATCAGTATCAGTACCACAACGCTGCAGATGATATAGAATGGCAATCTGTCCATTGTAAGATTGTTGCTCAACAGATCTCTTATAAGCGTATAAAGAACACCTGCCGTCATCATTAGCGCTATGTTAGTTACAGCAACGCAGATGCAGGCTCTTATCATATCCTTGGCGCCCTGAGTGGAGAGTGCATATTTATGCTTTAACTTTTCTATCATTTCAAGCACCTACCTTCCATTCAACTGATCTCTCGTATTCTTCGAACATCTTTTTATAAAGTCCTCCGCAAGCGATAAGTTCATCGTGGGTACCGCTCTCTGTGAGTTTTCCGTCATCAAGGACAAAGATCCTGTCCGCACTCGTAACCGTACTCAACCTGTGAGCGATCATGATAAGTGTCTTGCCTCTTGAGAGTTCTTCAAAAGCAGCCTGTACCTTAACCTCATTATCAGGATCAGCAAAAGCTGTTGCCTCATCAAGGATAAGGATAGGTGCATTCTTGAGAACTGCTCTGGCAATCGTAATTCTCTGCTGCTCACCGCCCGAGAGATATGTTCCCTTTTCGCCGATAACGGTATCTATGCCATCCGGCAGTTTTTCAATGATATCCATGCACTGAGCTTTGGTAAGAGCATCAATGACTTCTTCCCTTGTTGCATCAGGTCTGGCCATACGAACATTTTCAAGGATAGAAGTCTTAAGAAGTTTGCTGTCCTGGAAAACGAAAGAAACACGTTCCATGAGCTTTTCTGAAGGAATATCTTTTATGTTGACACCGCCAAGAAGGATCTCTCCGGAAGTAACATCAAAGAATCTGACCAGAAGTTCAGCAAGCGTTGTTTTACCTGATCCTGAAGGGCCTACAAAAGCAACATGCTCTCCGGGGACGATAGAGATATCAATATCTGATACCGCATCACGCGTTGCATCAGCGTATCTGTATGAAACATTACTTAAAACAATGCTATTATCCTTAGGAACACTGTTATCATTTGACTCCGGGAGAGCATTAAACCCAAGAACATATTCAACTCTCTTAAGAGCATCAATAAGCGTCATCTCAGCTTCACCCGAATAAGCTATCTTAGTCAGAGTTACTGTAACCAGCGGAGTTACGATAATGTAGTACATAACACTCAAAATATTAGCATCGGCAACACCGTTTCTTGTTAGGAAGAACGCTCCCAGTACGATCGCAAGGAAGATGGCATTGATGCATGTCATGAAACCGATCATGGGCAATCTGAGCTGAAGCGTATAAGCAGTAGTCCATTTCCCATATCCGTCAATCGAATCTTTAAAGCGCTTAAATGAATGGACGGTCTGACCAAATGTCTTTACTACAGGGATACCTCTTACATATTCAGTAGCTTCGCTGCTCATGGTATCAAGAGCGTTCTGGTATTCCTTCATCTTCTGCTGCATGCCTTTTCCCATCATAGACATCATGCAGATAAAGCCGATAACTGCAGGGATCATACATATCAGACCCAGCTTCCAGTCAAATGCCAGAATGAGTACGATAAGTCCGACAGGTGTTACGGCTGCAACTGTCTTATCAGCAAGATTATGGGCAATATAAGTCTCCGTAGCCGCAGTAGAATCGCTTACGATCCTTCTGATCTTACCTGTTCCGTCCTCATCAAAAATACCGAGCGGAAGCTTGATTATCTTTCTCATAAGTTCGCTTCTCATATTGGCCTGTACTCTGAATGCAGCTATATGCGTACAAAGAAGTGCAAATATATAAACAAGAAGCGCAGATACAGTAAGGATTACAGCTCCCCATGCATATCCGTTGATCCTGCCAAGATCTGTACCCTCTATTGCAATAGAGATTATCTTCCAAAGAAGATAAAACGGGATAAGGGTAATGACAGCGCTTAAACCTGCCAATATCCTACCCAGAGTGATAAGGTGCTTATGCCCGCCTGCGAACTGCCTTATCAGCTTCATGTGATCGAATTTCGGTGCTTTTGCCAAGTTATGTTCCTCCTTGTTAATAAAACTCTTAATTTGTTAGCTATCATCAGCTGATAAGTGATAGCCTAAGCAATAAAAAAGAGCCTTACGGCTCTTATTGCATTCCCATTAGATTTCTCCACCCGGGTAAGAAGAATTCCCGGACAGTACTTAGATGTCCTTCTATCTGTTCATCACTGAATCCGTGAACGACAGGTTCAAAACATGCCGTAAGATATGCAGATAATAATATGTGAAGTTCCTCTTCACTTATATCCTTGACAGGGAAACCTTTACCCTTAAGATAATCGAACATCTTCATCATCTCAGTCTGGTTTTGAAGAACAAAATCATTTACAAAGTTCTCGTACTTTGTACCACGGGAACTTGTCAGAAGGAGTCTGAATTCAACTTTATGCGGAATTATAATATCCCTGATAAGATCCAGGAATGTTTCAGCAAATAGGTCACTGTCAGGATCACGTTTCTCAACAAGTCTATATGCAGTCTTCTTATGATCGTTTGTCCACTTCTCAATTGCCGTAACAACGGGCTCAACAATAGAATCGAACATTGCAGCCTTATCTGGATAATGACGGTAAAGGCCCGCGGATGTCATACCGGCTCTGTCGCCGATACTTCTGACAGAAGCTCCCTCAAATCCCTTTTCCAGGAACTCTTCGCGTATAGCTCTGTTTACCTTCTCATGGCTTAATGTCTTGTCTCTGGGCATATCGAAAACGTTTCCTTTACGTTAGTTAACAATGATAGCTAACAAAGATTACTTTAACAACGATTCATTGTCAATAGCAAACGCAAATAAATATTAGTTGTTTCTAACCGAATGCTGTATAATATCGAAAATTCAGTATTTACTCCCGAGGTAATCCATATGGCATCCATGGCCAAGAGCTTCAAAAAAGCATTTATCAGATACACCAAAAGACACTATCCGGATGAAGCTGCTTCGATAATCAGAAAAGCAGATGAACTGTTTCCTGTACTCTTTGCAAAAGCACCTGATATTGGCGGCAAGGAAAACCTCATGGCTCATAATCTCAATCTCATGATACTTGCGATATCTTTCTATGAAGCTTCAGATCACAGAATTGACGGCAAAGCTATAACTCAGCTGGCAAATGAAATCTATGAAAAATACAAGTTTATAGGAATTTTCATCAACGTTAACCGCAAAGGACAGATGAAGTCCTTAAGAAAATCCATGTACAAGCGTTATGTTCCTTACGCTAGACTCGTTGAGGAAAAGTTAGCTCAGGGACAGTGGGGCAACACATGGAGAGTACGCATTAATCCGAGAAATACTGAAGAAGGCGTTTGTTTTGATCTTGTCGGCTGCCCTCTTGCAGATTACGCAAAAGCTAATGGTTATATGGATCTTCTGCCCTACTTATGCGCAACTGACCACATCATCCCCAAGCTCATTCACGCTAAACTGATCAGAACACATACATGTGCATTAGGAAGCGACAGCTGCGACTACTGGTATGTCGCTGATGAGAGCGATACCGCGAAGAACTTCAAAGGCCAACTGGTCTGAAAATCACACCCTGGCTTTCTTCATGATTATAAGAAGACCAGTAAAAGTTATCAGGCTGCCTATGCTGATCCAACCTTATGATCCTTACATCCGATACTGTAAGATATCTAGAAAAATACTGATCAAGTCCTGTAAGCGAATCATCCGCAACACCCCATCCGAGTATCATATCGGCAGATAAAGCTAATATGCTTGCGACTATTCCGAGTTTGAACAGATGTGCGATTCTGTCTTTATCCAGCTTGTTATCAATTCCAATATCGTTATAACTCTTCATTTCGGGATTCTCCTCTTATCGTCTTTACAAAGAAAAGAAAATATACAAGATGACAGACCCAGACAACAGCGAGAACAACGCAGGGTATCCATATTCCTTTTCGAGCCATAAAGAAAATACCCAGGCCCATAAGCAAAGTTACAGTAATAAGAATGCTAAGCTTTGTAGACACAAGCATTCCGCGCTTCTCGACAAATGACTCAAGGTGCTTTTTATAGAGCTTGGTACCTTTGAACCAGTCTTCCAGCCTTTTCGAACTCCTGGCAAAACAATAGAGTGTTATCAGGTAAAACGGTGTTGAAGGAAGTATCGGAAGGAACACCCCGACAGTTCCCAATGCCAGGCATATGCATCCGGCAACGATAAATATGATTCTCTTAATTCCCATTATTTGTATTCCCTTCTATTGTTTTCACTTTTATGAGATCCTTCCTCCGTCCATATTTCTGATCTCATCTGCGATCCTCATCGTTGACTGCCTGTGAGATACAAGAACTATGGTCTTCTCTCCTTTTTCCTGCTTAAGAGATCTCAGAATCACTGACTCATTAAGGCTGTCCAGATTACTCGTGGGTTCATCGAGCAGCATTAACGGAGCATCGTGAAGGAATGCACGCGCAAGGCCGATCCTTTGCTTCTCGCCGCCAGACAGTGTGCTGCCAAGTTCACCCACTTCCGTCTCATAACCTTTGGGCAGAGTCATTATAAAATCGTGTATCGAAGCTTTTTTGCAAGCCTCAATCACTTCTTCATCTGTTGCATTGAGTTTTCCTATACGCATGTTATTGGCGATGGTATCCTTAAACAATTGCGTTTCCTGAGTCATATAACTCTCAAGATCTCTGAGGTTATCCGTGTTGATATCATCAATATTTCTCTCTGATATCATGACCTGTCCCTGTTTTACATTCCAAAATCTCATTAAGAGTTTAAGCAGTGTTGATTTTCCACATCCGCTCCGTCCGACAATGCCGGTCACCTTTTTCTTCGGGATTGCAATCGTAACATCTCTTAAGACTTCTTCATCTCCGTATGCAAAACTAAGATCTTTTACTTCAGCCCCGTTAAAACCTATTTCTTTTTTTCCTGCAACATCTTCTGTCTCAGGATTCTCATCGATGATTGCAAGCACTCTTGAACCGGATGCAATAGTGCTCTGGAGAGTTGTACCCAGAGCCGCCAGAGCAATTACCGGACCAAATGAAGACATCAGCGCTATGAGCGGAATAAGGAAACCGTCAAAACCAACCTGGCCGTTCTGATATAGCATGATACAGACAAAGAGCATGATCACGTCCGCCAGCAGGATCATAAGATTAGCTATAGCCATATTTGTTCCTGTAAGCTTGCTCAAAACACCCTGTTTTGCTGATAATTCTTTGGTTTTCTCCCCTATCTCCTTCAATCTCTTATTTCCATATGCGTATTGCTGTGTATCATCAATGCCGCGGATACTCTCGAGCATATGAGCCGACAGTTCTCCTGATTGCTTTCTTAAATCATCACCTGTTGTACCGCTTCTTTTCGATATGATAAGCGGCAAAAAGGCTCCGACCAGCACATATGACATAAACGCAACTAATCCAAGCAAAAGATGGTATCTTCCGATAAATATGCACATAACAGTCTCAGTAATAACTGCAATACAGATCGGCGATATCGTATGGGCATAGAAAACTTCCAAAAGTTCAACATCGGATGTGATAAGCGAGATCAGATCACCTTTATCTCGGCCTTCGAGTTTTGCCGGACAAAGTTTCCTTAAAGCCTTAAAAACTCTGTCTCTGATTATTGCGAGCAGAGTAAAGGCAATATAGTGATTCATTCTCTGTTCTGCGAACCGGAAAACAGCTCTTAGCACAGCAAATGACAGCAGCAGGATTATCAGTACATTTAAACTTAAATCCGTTTCGTCTCCGGTTCCGGTCAATATGATCAGTCCACCCAATACCGGAATGAACTGTGCAGTAAGAAAACCTATTGTTCCGAATAACACAGCCAGGATCATGCAGCCTGCAAGCGGCTTTACGAGTTTTATCATCCTCAGGAGGACTCTTGCTTTATTCATTGCGGTCCTCCTTTCCAAAGGCCTCAAGTTCCTTTTGAGTGTTCCATAGATCTGCATAGGCTCTGCAGGATAAGAGAAGTTCACTGTGCTTGCCGCTGCCGGCAACCAGCCCATTCTCAAGGCAGTAGATCCTGTCGGCATCAACAACATTCATAAGCCTGTGGGTGATCATGATCACCGTCTTAGTCTCAGCCAGTTTCTTAATCCCATTCAGGATTATCTCTTCACTCTCAATGTCGATATTGCTTGTGGCCTCATCGAAAATATAGACTTTGGCATCGTGAAGTATCGCTCTGGCCAGTGCCAAACGCTGTCTCTGCCCGCCCGAAAGATTTGAAGCGCTCTCTGTCAGATTAGTATCCAGACCGTTTTCTGCCTTTAAGAAATCCGCTATATTGCTGTCTGAAAGGACCTTCCACAGTTCAGATTCATCTGCATCAGGCTTAGCCATTAAAAGATTATCGCGGACACTTCCCTTGAAGAATGTGCTGCCTAGGCCCACATAATCGATATTCTTGAATAGACTCTCTTCGTTGATTTCTGATACAGGATTTCCGGCAATAGACAATTGACCGTGTTTTGTTGTGTTTCTGCCCATTATCAAAGATGCTACAGTGGATTTACCGCTGCCGCTCTCACCTACGATTCCAGTAAACGAACCTTCTGGAACAACTATTGATACATCTTTAAGAACAGTCTTCTCACCATCATACGAGAAATCAACGTCAGTCAGACTGATATCCAATCCTTTATCAGGAAGTTTCACGGTCTTTTCGTCAGGTTCGGGGGTGGCCAGGAATTTAAATATCCTGTCACTTGCAGCCATTCCGTTCATGGCTACATGGAAGTAACTTCCGAGTTTTCGCATTGGGAGGAAAAAATCAGCTGACAGCAGGATCATGAACACTGTACTCTGCAACGAGATATTACCATCAATAAATCCTTTTCCTGCCAGAGCGATTCCGAGAGCAGCACCGCCGTATGCAAAGAAATCCATTATGATAATAGAATTGAGCTGCATAATGAGAACCTTCATCGTAATCTTGCGGAAGTTCTCTGATTCCTCATTCATCTGCTTGTTCTTATATGCATCAGCCTTATAGATCTTAAGTGTTGTCATTCCCTGAAGGTTCTCAAGGAAAGTGCTTCCGAGCTTTGTGTACTGGTCCCAGTATTTAGCGAGGATCTTCTTGGCAATCTTCTGAACCATAACGATTGCACCGGGAATAAGGGGCACGCAGATCAAAAGAACTGCCGCTACCTTGAAACTGCCCGCAATTCCAAACAGAACAAACAAAGTAACCGGAGCAATGAAGGCATAGAAAAATTGCGGAACGTACAGACCGAAATAACTCTCGAGCTGGTCAACGCCTTCTACGGATTCCTGCACAAGTTCTGCCGTTGTGGTATGTTCCCTGTATGAACTTCCCAGTTTCAGCAGCTTCTCATATATGTGCTCTCTAAGGACGCGTTTTACGGTCTTCGAAGCCAGATAACTCATCTTTGTTGTGAACTTAGCTGTGAAGAAACGCACAACAAGAGTAATTCCCAGAACCGACAAAGCAACAACAAGGAAACGCACGGTCAACCGATTATTGTAAATATTCCCGACGACATTAGAAACAATGAATATCATGACAGCATTCATCAGCAGTTCAATCCACTGGGAAATGATATTGCCGGCGATATATTTCCTGCTCTCCGGACACATTGTCATCAGGCGTTTATCAAACATTGACCGTCACCTCAAAACAAAGAACATACAAACGCTAATACAGGACTCATAATGGCTATAGCCAAACATTGCCCGGCCTGTTGTTTGCGGTTATATCCGAATTTCTTCCATCCGATACAGTCTTTGGTCTCCGGAAAATAGTGCTGAAAAAAATGAGTCTTTGTTAAAAGCACATAATCCAGACAGACAATATCAAAAACTTTAATGATTCCTCCTATCAGAAAGAACCTTAAGAAAAACTGCCAGAAATTGTAATTGTTCGCAATTCCATCTATCGCTCCAAACACAAAGATGCCAATATACAAAACGCAGAAAGCAACAAGAATGATCCAACCGATTACTCTTATAAATGACATTGGAAGACTCTCCAATCTCGGTTTTAGACATTCCTGAACATCAACAGGAAAGTTCTTTGCCAGAAGAGGCGTCGGCATAGTAACAGTTACGCCCCAAATACAAAGGAAAAGGAGAACACATCCGGCAAAAGACAAAATCAGTGTCAGAATCATTTTGCCACCTCTATTTTTCTCCAATAAAGGAACGCCGGAATAAAGAAAGTCGTTTCCAAAAGGCTCTCCAAAGAGCATGATATTCCCCACTCTCCTGTTATCCAGGCAACCAGGACAAACAAAAGCGCCAGAATAAGATATCCGCCGAACATAAATGCTGCCGTCCTTTTCTTCAGGCCGAACTTACCGCTTAAGATTCCGTACAACAAAACTATTTCAGTTGAATAACCCAAGATAATCAGTGTTAAAGTAAGCGGATTAAGATAGTACTCCGCATTGCTTACCATAAGGGATACCTGCTCAGTTGTTACACCTGCCTTAACCGCCGAATTATATGTCAGAGGCGCATATACACCGATAAAGAAGTGCATATATAAGACCCCGCCAAAACAGATCATCGGCGGCAGGCATAAAATCTTTCCTATCATGCCGAACACATCTGCATACATCTTGCAAAGACTGATATATCCCAATAACAGGAGCAGACTTCCTACAACAGCTATCCACATAGATACAGTCAGGCGCCATTCAGGAACCTGCCAAACAGACAGCGGGGATTCAGATAACGGATTCGTTCCCAGATACAAGAAAAAGTCCGCTATCGCATATGTAACAGCACCGGCAATCCCGGCAAAAGCCATCTTTGAATTGTCTTTTACCGTAACCATTCAATTATCTCCTTTTCAGACTGTTCAAAATATGAGAGATTCTCATTCTTGTATCTTCCGAAAGTCTTGTACATCAGCCCGATAAGCGGAATCATCCTGTATAACTTTTTCTCGCGTTCTTTATTGGGCATAAGGCCATTAAGATGGCTTCCATGAGAGTAAACAATTACCTTAACAGGTTTGTTGTATTCAACATTCTTCAAACGCTGTTCAATCATTCTCACGGAATATTCTGCCGGCCAGGCTTCATCTTCGCCGCCTGCAATCATGAGAATACGTGCATTAGTTTTTTCAACTTCCAGTTCAGCACTTGCCGCCTGTGAATAATCGGAATAAGCATCGCGATATGCTATCCACATACCTGTAACCTTATGTTCTGCATCAGGATGACTATA
>JAILHX010000089.1 GCA_024695565.1 Saccharofermentans sp.
TCCGTATGACAAGCCCGACAATAACTCTGAAAAAGATGAACCGAGTGTAGTAAGCATCAAAGAAGAACCCATTACCAAAGAACTTGTCCAATTCTATTATTCGATGTTCAAGGGCCGAAGAGATGTTTATAGTCTTCGTTCCGGAAAGCCTAATGCCAAGACAGGAAAGCATGGCTATTACACCCAATGCGATAATTTTTGGAAGGCTGGGCTCTGCGGTAAGAAAGACGGCAAGAACACCAAATGCCAATCATGTCCAAATCAGAAGTACAAACCGCTGACAGGGGATGTTATTTATGCACATTTGACTGGTGTGAAGGAAGATTGTTCGGATGTAGTAGGGTTATATCCTGTTTGGCCGGATTAAACGTGCAACTATCTTGTTTTCGATTTTGATAATCACGATGAGAGTTAATATGGCCGGCATAAAGGTATTGTTCGCTGATTACATTCCTTCACGATATGCTGTTATTGATAAAGAGATACTTTGGTATGGCAGCATGAATCTGGTGTCTAACATCAAAGAAGATGATGATGAGATGAGAATTGTCAGCAGAAGTGTGGCCAAAGCACTGCTTGATGAGTATACAACTGATATCTCGAATTGATTCAATAATCTTATAAAATAGTACTGTGCTCGACACATTCTGCACAAAATCACTACACTGGACCTATTATTCTTGGGGTCAAACGAGGGTTAAAATATCAAAAGATCCTCTCAAAAGCCCATAAAAAAGGACTTTGATTTTGTGTCAGTAGACTGCCGTGGCACACCATTAAGACTTTAATCATTCATAATTCTCCTAAGTAATTTACGGATAGTATTTTAGCATGATGTGGACAAATTGGTTATGTGACGGTGGGTTATAATAATCGGGGTTGAATTAATTATGCTAAGCAATAGAGCAGTTATAGGGGAATGTAATCTGTAATGATCAAAGCGGTTGTTTTCGATATGTATGAGACTCTTATCACTTTGTTTAACAGCAGAGTATATAAGGGCAGGCAGATAGCGGCAGAGATGAATATCTCAGAAGAAGAGTTCAGAAAGATATGGGATCCGTCAGAAGATGCCAGAACTCTCGGGGTTATTACTTTTGAAGAAGTTGTCGCAGAGATCCTGCAGAAAAACGGAATCTTCGAAAAAGCATTATACGACAGCATTATCCGCAACAGATATGAGTGTTCAGCCGAGGTGTTCAGTCACAAACATCCGGACGTAGTTCCCATGCTTGAGGCATTGAAAGAAAACGGCATTAAGACAGGTCTTATCACCAACTGTTATCTTGAGGAAAAGGACGCCATTATCAAGTCTGATTTGTATAGTTTGTTTGATGCGGTATGCATGTCCTGTGATGTCAAGATGAAAAAGCCTGACATTAAGATATTTGAATTATGTGCTGAAAAACTGGACGTCAAAACGGATGAGTGTCTTTATGTCGGAGACGGCGGAAGCCATGAGCTTGAAGCAGCGCATGGCGCCGGAATGAAACCTTTGCAGGCTACGTGGTATCTCAGAAGCGGCGTTGGCCAGCCTTGCGGGAGACTGGACGGATTTGCCCATGCCTCCGCTCCTATGGATGTGTTGAAAGTTGTACAAGGAGAAAACAACCATTCATGAAGAATCCAAGAAAAGCAGAACCAATAAATAGAATCTTTCCAAGCTCTTTCTTAAATGCGAACGAGTTGATTTCATGATAAAATTCTAAACAAAACATGACAAACACAGAATTTGCGGAAAACTGCATAGAAAGGATTACTCATGGCTTATACGGCTCTCGCGAAAATGAGGAATAAGAACTTTGACGCTTATGGCGTAGATGTCGGACCAAAGGAACCGGACTTGTTCTGCAAAGGGAAAAAGAACAGCCTGAAGCGTGCAGCTCTGCGTTTCATTCATAACAGATGTGAGGGCTTAAAATTCGATCAGAATAAGGAAAGTGAAGAAGAGAAAACAGGAGTTTATCTCGGAACGAGCCTTAAGCCAAATCAAATACCCTACAATATGCAGATGGACATCAACAGGCTTTGCCTTGAGAAATGTCTGGGGGATTTTATTGATTCCGGATCAGCTGAGGATGCTTACCTTGTGTATTATTGCTATCTGGAGATATTCTTCGGTCACTATGGCAAGTCCAAGAAGATGATCGAACTTCTTTCCGAATATGAGTCAAACGGAAGCTCTCTCCTGATGAAGCACAGAGATCATTATTCTCATTCGGTCTATGTTTTCGCGCTGGGTCTTGCTGTATATGAGACAAATGAATATTACAGGGAATCTTTCAGGAAGTACTGCGCAGATACTGACGGGAAAGAATATGAGCCGCATGAACTTGCTGATATTTTCCTTGAATACTGGGGATTGGCTTCGCTTTTCCATGATATTGGATATCCTTTCGAGTTACCTTTTGAACAGGTAATGTCTTATTTTGAGGTCAATAAGCAGAAGAGGGGCAGAGACAATCCCTATATCGCATACCATGCAATTGAGACACTGACAGATATGGGCAAGAGTGAGACAGGACATTTCAGGAAGATGTACCAAAGAAGCTTCAAGTCTGTAAATGAACTTCTTGCCAATGACATAACTTTGAAGATGGGAAAAGAATATGGTTTTACTGAAGACTATATTCTAAAGACCATCAAGTCCAAGCCTTCGGATCCGGATAAGTTCGGATACTTTATGGATCATGCTGTGTTTAGTGCCATAAGGTTATACAGGGAATTGGTTGATTCGCTCGGAGTTGACCGTATTACAAAAATGCATGTTGATGCACTGAGCGCGATAATCCTTCATAACAGCATGTATAAATTCTCGATTGCGTTTTATAAAGATCCTGTAAAAAAGAAATCTCCGTTGAATGTTGATATTCATCCGCTCGCCTGGCTGCTCATGCTTTGCGATGAACTGCAGTGCTGGGACAGAACGGCATACGGACGCAACTCAAGAGTTGAGCTTCATCCTATGGGTGCGGAGTTTGATTTTTCGAATAATGCCATATCAGCTGTGTATTTTTACGACAAGGCTGAGAAAGATAAGATCAATTCGTTCGAGGAAGAATACAAGCAGTGGGAAGCGTCCGGCGAATCGGGCCCTGCTCCGAGACTTAAGGCTTACAGTGATATGGCTGAGAAGGAACTGCGTTTTGTTGTTGACATTGAGCACATTATTAATTCGGATATTATTCCCCTTACAGTCACGCCAAATATGAGGAGTGTTGACAGAAAGAGTAAGCACATATTCCTGTCCAGCAGCAACTTTATGCATTTGTATGATTTCGCAGTTGCACTTCATGGCCGGAATAAAGGCGATGATATCTCAATTGCTGAACTCGAGAAACAATTTGAAACGTTATCTCTGGAGTATCAGCTGTCCACGATCAACCGCGCTAAGAATTTCAGCCGTTATCTTGATGCTATTGATTGCTTCTATACAGACAGACCTGTTGATTTTACGATGGTTACCAGGTTCACCAAAAAGCAGGCTGCGGTATTTGCACCTCTCGAACATGAACGATGGATACGTGAACATCAGGCGATGGGATGGACTTACGGAACTTTATATGAGGATCTTAAACTACCTGACAAGAAGAATGAATTAAGAGAGCAGATGAGATGTCATAAGCTGGCTATGGATGGAGAGCTAAGCGATTCAGCTATATATAAGCATTATCTTAACCTCTCTGAAGCGGATAAAGGCAAAGACTGGAAGCCGTTCAACACAATGCTACGGCTTCTGAAAAAGTATGACGGACTGCGTATTTATGTTTATAAGTACCATTAACAGATGAGGAGAACAAATCGTTCCAGAAATAATGAAGGAGAAAAGGAATATGGGATTGTTCAAACCATACTGGCAGAAAGAGTATAAAGATGCCTCAGTTATTGCTCCTAAGCTCGATAAAGAGAGTCAGGAAATGCTTAAAACTATTGCGAAGGAAGCACCTGACAAATTTGTACGATCTCAGGCATTATTAAGGATTACAGATGAGCAATTCCTAAAAGAAATTCTGAACAATGTTGAAGACATGCCAGACATTTGGGATATCATTCATAAGATTGAGGATTCAGATTACTTAACAGAAAATGCTTTGTTTAACAGTTCAGCGTCGATGCGATATTTCGCTTACGAAGAGCTTGTTAAAAGGAACTATGAAATCCGTGATAATGGTTCTTGGGAAGAATATGAGCAGAAAACAGAAGAACTTGATAACCAGTTAATCAGCCTGCTTCGGAAGGCGGAAGGCAAATTCTCATTCCCGCGCGATAGCATAAAAGCAGTAAAAGAACCTGAAGATCTAAAGAAAATAATCCTGTATGATAGCGAGAACTCAAACCGTGAGGAAGCATTGGAACATGCAATAGATTTAGACCTAAATGATGATCCTGTTCTTGCTCCTGTTGTGGCAAAACTGGTGGTGGAGGAAAAGGAACCCAAAATACGTTGGTATGCAGCTTGTTTCTCACATGATCAGAAAGCTCTTGCTCATGCGGCGTTGAATGATGAGATTTGGGAAATCAGACGAGCAGCTGTTAATAAACTGACAGATATTGATATTCTTACAAAGGTAGCATTGAACGATCCTGATGAAGATGTCAGAAAACTTGCCGCTGAACGAACCGGAAAAGAATCGCTTGTCAGGAAAGTTGAACGGTTACACGAGCACCGGTTTGAGTATTTTAATCTCTATGAGAAGAACGGGAACGGGCAGATGGAGAAACTTTCCCGCTTTAGAAAATGCAAAGACTGTGGACAGACATTCTGCTGTGATGATCTTTATAAGTCGGAGCCGTTTTGTAATTATCCGTGGAGTTTCAGACATATTGAGACTTCGCGAGATGGTGAAAGAATTTGCTTAAGCTGTGCCGAGACAGGAGATTCATTTTATGGTTATATCCTGTAACGGAGGACAGGATTATGGCGTTATTACATTATAGAACTAAAGCAAATACATCACCGAGAGGCAAGAATAATGTTCTGTTCCATGCTATGCCAGAAGACAGAGAACTTGTTGAGAATATTATTTCAATTCTTCTGAATGACAATGACGGCATACGTTATGCATGTTGGCAGGCTGATGATCCGGAGAAGGTGTTTACTGAATATGAACAGCCGGAATACTCACATATGCAGATGTATGTTCCGGTGGTGACACAGGCTTTTCTGGATATGGCAGATAAGTATCCGGATTTTAAACTTGAGGATATGACCGCTCAGGGTATGTTTATCCTTCCTCTAATTGAATCATCTAAATACACTCCGGGTTTTTCTGCCAGATTTGGCAGCATACATGCGGTCAAGACAAACATAGATGGTTTTCCGGCAGAATTAAAGAAGCAGTTCGATCGCTTTTTTGTGGGTGGAGAACTGAAGGAAAAGATCATAAAAGATGCTTTCACGAGGAAACTGTTTCTCAGTTACCGTAAAAAAGACAAAGAAAAAGCAATGCAGATTCTTAAGGCTGTTCATGATACAAAGTGGGGAAGAGCAGCCGAGACATGGTACGATGATTTTATTATTCCCGGAAGAGATTTCCACGATGAGATTAATGATGCAATGCAGCAAAGCGAAATGGTGGTTTTGTCTGTAACACCTAATCTTTTGGAAATACGTCCGAACGGCGATCCCAATTATGTTATGGCTCACGAATATCCGGATGCCTGTAAAATCGGGAAGCCAGTTGTTCCTGTTGAAGTCGAAAATGTTGAAAGAAATCAGATTGAAAGCAACTTTCCAGGAATGCCGCCCTTTGTTCAGGTGGATAACAGTTATGCCGTCGAAGATGCTCTGAAAAGAGCCGCTGGATTCGTAGAAACGGATAACGGAGATTTATCATCTGATGTTTGGAGAGATCCGTACCTGATTTATCTATTGGGAATGGCTTTTTATATGGGATTCCGTGTTGAGAAGGATGTTCCCAGAGCGCTGAAGTATCTGATCGAAGCTGCGGATTACGGCGTGGAGGAAGCAGCGGAGCAGTTGTTCTTTACATATGAACAGGGTTATGAAGTCGTAAGAGATGTCCAGAAAGCAATTACTTGGCAGATCAGGGCATTTGAGATACTGAAAGACTCTTCCGCTGACCAGGAAAGCATAAGCAGGATGAAAAGAATTCTGTTTGACGACGGGCTTACCGGAGCTCTGTCAATTAATGGTCGGATCGCTGAATCTAACGGATACTGTCAGGATTTTATTGATGCAGTGGATTCTTTTGATCCGGATGATGAATCTGAGATGCTCCTTTGGAAAGCGGAAGCAACACTGAACCAGGGAGATATATTTTTTGGCAATCCACTTAAGAACGGTTCTGAAAAGGATAATCTGGATTACATGCTTCAGAAGACGAAAGAAGCTGAAGAACTATTAAATGATTATTATGGTGAAGAGACCAGTTATTATTACCGGATCAAATCGGTCATCAACAGTTCTTATTCTGATTATGAAAGAATGAACGGTGATATAAACAGGGCAACACTGTTTATGTTTTCTGCAGTAAAGAATATGAAAGATGCATTAAAGACTGACCAGTCGTATGAGAACCGCTATAAGATGGCGCAGATGCAGACAAATCTTGCAGGCTGCAGATATCTTCTGAGCAGCAAGAGAGATCTGACATCTGTAATGAGAGATAATTATCTGGCAGATTCAGTTATTGCAAGCAATGAGGCGATCAGGCTGTATAAGCAGCTTTATGATGAGCGCAAAGTTCCATCTGTGGCTGATAACCTTGCGATGTGTTATCTCAACAAGAGTATTGCTCTGCAGAATAAAGATGAGGCACACACGGAGTTGTTAAAAGGACTCGAAGTGATAGATATGCTGCAAAGCGACTATCCCGGTGAAGGACAAGCAACAAAGCAAAAACTGCTGAATCTTCTGTAGTTCATAATAGAAGAGGACTCTGTTTAGATTACACAAATTAGCATTCTCAAATAAAGAGAGAAATACCATATGTCAGATGAGAATGAATATTCTTATACTATTTGCGCAGATTTTTATGAAGATGACCTGACCGTTCACAATTATGAACAGCTAAAACATGTCATTATAGATTGTAAGAAAACCAAGGGTGCATTCTATCTTGTTATCCATCCATGTGGTTGGAATAACATCTGCATGATGAGATATTTCTTCAATAAGAACACGGATAAATTTGAAGTTAATCTTTATGTTTATGGAGAGATAAACAACACCATCTACTATGATGATTCAGATAAAATGACTGTAAAGACTATCTCGAAAAAACTCCTGAACAGAGAAAAGATCGATTTGTCATCAATGAAGATAAGAACAGACGAGTATCAGATAGCTGCTTTCGGCGAGGCTGAAGATCATCTAAAGAATGATCATGTAATGAATCAATCTGACACTCTTATACTTATGGATAAGGATTTCCATATTTCTGACGAAGTGCACAGTCGCTATATAGCTTTCCGCGATTTCGCTAAGCAACTGCTCGCAGAAACAGATGTTGTCTTATATGATTCTGATGGAGATAAGATCATATTTGAGAGAGGTTGTGCCGATGCGTTTCTGAATAGCATTTTCGGCAACTCTCATAAATATCCTACTAGTGTCCAATATGTGATGACTGTTAATTCCGACCGTCAATGGCAGGCCCTACATGATCCATACTATAATAACGAAGCAGGTTACTATGCTCATATTGATGAGCTCTATGAACATATTTCTGACAGTCTGAAAGAACAGTTGGCAAATCTTTTTCACAATGGAAAAAAGATGCGGGCAATTAAAGTGTGTAAAGACGCTCTAAATATAGGCATAATTGAAGCCAAGAGCATTCTTGAGAGACACTTTAATTAACGGACATATAGTTTCGGATCAAGCAAGATCAAAGCAGCTTCTTCAGATTATTGCGTTCAGAAAAATACTCCACAAGATAATGTGTCGCCATGGCTGTCCTTGTACAGTCGAACCAGGTGATGTCAGGAGTGATGTTCTCATCCGTTATTACAGTGATGCGGTCTCCTTCGTTTAGGCGTACATTCTTTCCTATCCTGGTTGAAGATTCATTTACCAGAGCATAATCGAAATGCAGGCCCGTGTTGATATCCTGGAAGAAGGCAAAATCAAGAACGGTTGCCGCGCTTGAGATAAGCATGGCCGAACCGTCTTCGCGGAAGACCTTGATCTTTTTATCTCTCGGTTCGGGAAGCTGGATCTCAGGTTTCTCATTCCTGAACTGGAAATCTTTTTCGTAGATGATATCACCGTAAAGATAGCGCAGGTTTTCCCGGCTGGTGCTGATGAAGAGCCTGAACAGATTATCGGTCTCATCTGAGATGATAAGGTATTCGGAATTATAGAGTACTGTTCCGCCGCGTCCGACGATCGAGAATCCCATGCGTGAGAGATATCTGTTATAGATCTCGAAAAAAACATCATACGGCTTGAGTTTTGATGTGCTCTCTGAAAGCTTGTCGCTTACTATAAGGACCAGTTTTTCGAGTGGGATCTTCTCCTTGCAGAATGCGGACTCCAGATCACGATCAATGTTGCTGACATTGCTGTAGAGTTGTCGGTATATGCTGTTGACGGATCTGCTTTTAATCTCAAATCCGACAATGAACTGACGGAAGTAATCAAGCTCCTTGTCGTCAAATTCTATTCCGGGATCGAATACGGTTCTTAAGATCTCATGAGTCTTTACAAGACTGTGGGAATTCTCGGCAGTTATCCTGCTGTATTTATCTTCTACCATTTTGCAGATGCCCGGATCCTCAACCCTGAGACAAAGATCTGTCAGGATATCGACAAAACGGTTGGCATTCACGCGTCTGACTATCTCGCTGATAAAGTTCCTTCTTGTATAGCCAGCGAGCAAAACAGGATTAATTGCGTCATCTTTCGAAGCAAACTTAAGATTATCCATTCTGTCTGCGATCTTTACATACAATGCGTTGCGGGTAAGCATTTCTCCGGGAAAATCATCATAGGATACCGCAATGGGCATTCCCGTCCTGTTCTTCATCAAATATCTGTCGCTCATATCCGCCACTGAACCTGCAATCTTTGCGACTTTTTCGCCGAACGCGGAGGCGACCGTATCATTGCTGACCGCATTCTCTTCAAGCGTGTGGTGGATCAGGGCAGCGATCACGATATCACTGCCGCAGCCCCATTCTGCCGTAAGTGAAGCTACTCTTACCGAATGAGCGATAAGATCAGGAAATGTATCTTTCAATGCATCTTCAACGAAGCCATATGCAGTTCTTAATGTCTGTGCATCTAAGAATGCATTTTTCTCTTTACAGATACTGATCAGGTCTTCGATTGTATTATTTATGTTGTATTTCATAACAACGCCCCGTATGGTTCAGGAATTGGATTATGTGCGGCTGTTTTTCTCAAAACTTTCCTTGATCATCTGGTACCATTCATCGTCATCTCTTTCGGATACTTTCCCGTATCTGAACATATTGCGCTCAAGGCTCTTTCTGATATACCTCTCAAGAAGCGATCTGATGATTATGGATTTCTGGTATTCGGAAAGCTCATTTGGTGTGTCTTCCGAATCCGAATAGAGCATCTTAAAGTTACGGATCAGTTCTTCGGTCTCTTCTTCTGCGCTGATGACCGGACGGCTCAGAAGGAGATTATGGTGGATCTCTTCTGCTGACATTGTCAGCGGAGTTCTTGAGATCCCGACATACTGAACGACGGGAGCACGTTCCCTTCCTTTTGATACGGAATTGATTGTTCCGATTCCTCCCAGATAAAAATCCTTATTGCTGTCTACACGGTGGAATATCAGTAATGCCCTGTCTGTGTTACCGTGGCTCAAAGTAACGAATGCGTGCTCAGGCGACAACTCAAAACTGCCTTGATAGAGGTTCCCGCGGCACTCTCTTGCAAGATAATCGATGACGGAAGAACTGTTATACTCAAGTTCCTTCATGATAAGATATGCTTTGCCTCTGTCTTCGATGCTGAGTGCTGCCGCACATTTGTATTCCGGTCCGCCTAAGCCGTAACCATCTTTATAGAGATACAGGATCCCGTATTTAACTGATTCTTTCGGAGGTTCCGAATCACTGCCCTTATATCTGCCGGTGTCAAAATAATAGATCATGTAGATACCGCAGTACTTCTCGTATGTGGTTCCGGAATCCATATCCGAAGGTCTGCTTATTTCGACATAAGGCCTGTTTGCATCACCGGTTCTTTTCGTGAGGAATTCATCTATATCAATTCCGTAAAGCTTCTTAAGTCTTACAAGGAATGAAACGCTCGGGATCCGGGCTTCCTTACAGTAATCACTCATTGTGGCAGGAGTGATATCCGTCTTCAAAGCAAGCTCTTTTTGAGTTGTCTTATTCTGTTTTATGAGATTCTTCAGATTCGAAGCAACAATGGCTTTGATCTCGCTGTCGGGCATCGCGTCATCTGTTCCGTATCTGTAGTCATTATCAGGAGTCATAAGAACATACCTCCACAGGTTTCATGTCTTAATTCTACTGCCGGTCATTAAGATTATTCAATAGGCTCAAGAACTGAAATTAAGAAAAATCTGTATTATTGACGCTTAAAACCATCTCGAAAACCAGTAATTCAGCAAGTTAGTGGACAAAATTCAAACTTTTCTTAATCAAGATTATAAAACAGTTTAATTATTCGGTTTATTTCCGTTGATAGCCTTACCTGGTCAGATTATTCTCAAACTATCAAAGGGTTACCCTAAAAGATCCTGTTCCAAAGGAGGAAAGCGTATGTATTACATGATAGTCAAATCTTCATCCGTATACTCAACGATCGAGTATTACGCGAGATGTAATGAGTACGGAAGAGGAAAAACGGGAGAAATCGTATGGACTACTCAACTGTGTCAGGCTCTTGTCCTGGAGAATGCGGATTCTATTAACAAAGTCCTGGAGAAAGCCAGAGAAAGATCAGACTGCGGAATGAGAGTTTTCAGCCGTTTCTGTTAAGGGAATTTCAGGTTATGAGAATTAAGAAGGAATGATCCTATGAGAGTTGCATTTGGAAGATGGCAGAGACCGATACCTTTAGACGCTTTGGCTCCTGCATTTGGTCGCGGTGAAGGTTATATTTACTTCGAACTTCCCCTTAATGCCGGTGGAAGAACCCTCTTTTGCTACGACGAAGATCACACGCAGGATAACTGGCCGGACACTGAATTCAACGAACTGGTCGAATACACCATAAACGGCCGTCTCGATCACTCGGTAAAAACAGCTTTCGCAAGCTTTGAATTCGACAGAGTAACAGTTGAGTTCAATGACAATCATATTGAAGTCCAAAACATCTACAACTTTCTGAAACTCAAGCCATGCTATTACGAAGCTGTTGTGAGGATGTTCGATCAATATATGACTGACATCTATTCCAAGATTACAGAGATCCTTGAAGATGAGCAGATCAGCATTCCGGAAGGCAATGCGGTCTTCAAAGGAATAGAGTACGAAAAAGACGAGAATAAAGAGGTCATTGGCGAATATCTGGCATATGGTTTGGAGATCAATGAAGGAGAGCCTGAAAAGGAGCCTGTCTGGTATAACCTTCAAGCCGGGAGACCATATTATACGGAACAGACATACAACGCATTCAAAAAGTTCGGTGTGCCGGTAAAGGATAACAGCAGTGAGGGATGAGTTTATGTGGAGTTATATTTCAAGAGACGAGAGTCACTACAAAGAAGTGCTGTCAGAGAGCGTTGAGAATCTGCTTTCTTATTATCTGAAAATGACCTGGGAGATAGCAGCCAGCAAAGGATTTTCTCCTCCGGCGCCCTTCCAATATGAAGACCGGATGTATCTTTTCACCGACTACTTCAGGTTTGTCATTGTCGAAGAAGGCGAAGCTATACCGCTCATAGAACAGCCGGATGTCCTGTTCGGAAAAGGAAACGAATACGCATGCTGCAGAATCGATCCGGACTCGCCTGTAGGTAAAACGATCTATGTCAAGGCAAAAGACTACGCAATACATTTACTGGACATGCTGGAGGAAAGATTCAATCAAATATGCGAAAACGAACGCGAGATGCACTACTCAAAACCCGGTGAATCGTATTCATACACGGAATACATAAGCATCAGATTTTACTATTTAACAGGTTCCTGAAAAGTTACCTACAGATGCCGGAAATGCGGAATTGAAATAACAGAATCACATTCATAAAAGGCAGCGAGGAAATACTATGAAAGATGGTGGTTTACATTTCTATCTGATACTCAATACCGAAGCTAAGACCAACTGGGAATATGAAAACGTTTTCGAATGGGAGTCAAAATTCGACGATCTTATCGCAAAGACTGCAAGCTATAACCTGTGCAACAGCGACGGCTTTTTCAAGTTCGACAAGATTTGTTTTGAACTGAAGAAAAACAGACTCAAAGTCTTTTCGGAATACGTTTTGTATGACAAGTATACGGAAGATTTTCACCAGATGTTTTACGACTACACAGATGGCGTAACTGCCAGCGTCAGCAGAGCTTTCAGGGAACATGATTTCTTACTGCGCAACACCGGTGTCTTCTGGTTCAATGCGGATACGATCATTTACAACGACGAACCGCTCGAAGGCCTCTGGTACAAATTGGAGATTACGGACATCGACAGGTCCGAAGCAGAGCATCAGATAAAAGCGTTATCAGCGGGGTAACAAATTGCCCTCCAAGGAGGTGGCTTATGAATCTGCGCGGAACAGTTTCTTTTTCATTAGTGCTGAATATTGCAGACAGAACTCATTTTGCATCGCATGCTTACGGGGCTCAGTCTGAATATGAAGCGACCGGAATCAATTTGGATTATAACTGGCTGTTAAAAGATATTTGGTAACGAAGCCGATTTGCCGGAAAGCGAGATCGTATACAAAGAAGGACTAGGCTTTTTTATCCCTTTCGAAATGGGTGAGAAGAGCAAATGGATCGACTGGTATAGAGTTCAGGTAATCGGCGCACATTACCCTCATGAGGCTTTGGAAGATTTAGGGCTATATCCCTGAGAGAAACAGCGAAAACGCGTGAAGTATCAGGGAATTTACAATTTTATGGAGGGAACTATGAGAAAACATGTATTCATCACACTTGCCATTATTATCGTTCTTTCTTTTACCGCATGTGGCATTGCGGAAAATCCGGCAGAGAGCGAACAGCCCGGACAGTACAAACAAAGAATTGCAGATGTTTATTCGAAAGGCGTTGGCGGTGTCCACCGCGTAGCGGATTACGATGCGTCCGGCAAAATGATCAAAGAAACCGAATATATTTATGATGGCAGTATTTCGTACATCACCATATTTAAATACGATGAGGACGGAAGACTGATTGAAGAAACAGGCACAGATTGCAATGGGTCAATCATTACTACTGCTATTTATGAATATGATAAAGACGGTAATCTGATAAAAGAATCCAGCCGTGACCAGGATGGCAGTATATATACCAGATATTATTACGAATATGATTATGATTCGTCGGGCAGAATCTCTGTCAGAAGAGCGTATTGGGGCGACGGTGTTTATGCAGACCGCGTGGAATATGAATATGACTCTTCCGGTAACAGGATTAAAGAAACCTACTATCTTGAATATCCGTCTCCATACGGTCCGAACAGAATAGAAAGTGAGTACGATGCATCCGGCAAGATTCTCAGCGAACATTGTTACTATAATGACGGAAATAAGAATTACTCAATCGAGTATATCTATGACGAGTCCGGCAATCTGACAAACGAGGAGTACTATACGTATAGCGGTGGTCTCCATAGCTGGATCAAATATGAATATGTATATTAACAAGAAGCCCCCATTATTATAGTCCCGTTCCAAACAGCCGGCGCGTTTAAATCTGCACAAATAGAAGATTTGAATTCAGTCACTTTTGTTAGCACTCGCCACTTGAGAGTGCTAATCAGGGGACTATAATGAAGTCAGAACACAGGAACGAAGATCAATAGATCAGACCTCCGCTCTAATGCTCGGATAACAACATTCAAAGGAGATGATTATTATGTTGATGTCCGGATTATTTGGAGAAGATTTATTTGATGACTTTTGGGGTATCCCTACACATGAACTGGCAAACATCGATAAGCGCCTTTACGGGAAACACGCACGCCACATGATGGAGACTGATGTTCACGAGACCGATACTGATTATGATCTCGAGATGAACCTTCCGGGATTTAAGAAAGACCAGATCAACGTCAAACTCGAAGACGGATATCTTACCATCAGTGCCGCTAAGGACCACGACCAGGAGAAGAAGGATAAGCACGGCAGGATCATCCGCCAGGAGAGGTATGCGGGTGCCATGCAGAGAAGCTTCTACGTAGGCGAGGGCGTTAAGACAGAAGATGTTAAGGCTAAGTTCGAAGACGGCGTCCTGACGCTTGCCATACCGAAGAAGGAGATCAAAGAACTCCCGGGTAACAACACCATAGCCATCGAGGGCTGAACATAAAAGGAACAATTACATAATCCCCAGAGGAAGTCCGGACCGCCTGTCCGGGCTTTCTTTTATGGTGTTTTGGCACTTTTTCGCGTTTTCGCGTGCCATGTAATTCACACATAATCGTTGTCGTTTTGATGCCAAAATGAAGATTATTTGAAAAAACGCAAGTCTAACCTATACCCATGAACATAGGGCACACCAAGCGGCCCGCAAAACAAAAACTGATCAAAGGGGAAATAGTAATGGGTATTGAAGGTTGGTACATGGCTGACGATTATCAGACCGACAGCAGCTACACTGATTTCACACAGAGCAACTATGTCGAATTCAATAAGATCACCGCTGATGAGCCTGTTAAGAGAAGACACGCCAGGACTCATACAGCCGGAAAGCCGGAAGCCAAGAAAGCAGCAGTTAAGCCTGCCAAGGTAAGAATCATCAGAGAGAAGACTCCCAAGATAAAGACTCCCAAGGTCAAGGCTCCTAAGGTAAAAGCTACTAAGATAAAGGCACCCAAGGTCAAGAAGGTAAAGGTCAAGACACCTAAGATCAAGGCCGTCAAGGCTGCTCCCAAAAAGGAGAAACGGAAGAGCCATGCAGGCAAGGCAGTTCTCTGCACCTTTGCAGCACTTGCCCTGGTTGCAGCATCTTGTGCAGGCACATGGTATTACCTGACTGATATCAAGGGCTACAGCGGCCCGAAGAAAGCATCTGCTTTGGAAGTTGAGCTTAAGACAGTGACGGCAGAATTTTTCGCAGACGTGGAAGGCATCGAAATAGAAGATGGTTCGATCCAGGAGCTTAAGCGGGATACGGATAAGACCACGCAGAAGACCGGCAGCGGCGATTCCTACAGCAAGTCAAGCCCTGCTTACCAGGCGGCTGAAGACGTTATGGCTTCACTCTGGCGCGACAATGACGTCGATACTGCATGGGAGATCTTCAACTGGGTACATTCAAACATCAGCTACCAGACAGTCACGAAAGACCTCGATTTTGAGGATGCGGCTTTCAGAGGGTTCTCGCGAAGAAGCGGCGACTGCTACGTATATTTTGCTTGTGCCAAGATGCTTCTTGATGTTGCAGGCATTCCCAACATGATGGTAGAGAGATACCCTGTAATTACAAACGGTCACTTCTGGAACTTGGTCCAGCTTAACGGCGAATGGTATCACTGCGACGCAACGGTCTTCAGAGATCACCCTGACATGTATTTCATGTGCACGGACGATGAGATCGCTGACGACCACCACGAATTCAATCACGATCTATACCCTGAACGCGCAAGCGGTTATTCAGATTATTGGGGAGCACCGGTATTTATGCCCGGAGAGGAAGGAGAAT
>JAILHX010000113.1 GCA_024695565.1 Saccharofermentans sp.
CGGCACATACATGAACGAGATGATCGAAGCAATCGGTGCCAAGAATGTTTTCGCAGACCAGGAAGGCTGGCTCGCAGTAACGATTGAAGATGCTATCGCAGCTAACCCTGACGTTATCCTCATGGACTGCAACTGGATGCCTGATGCAGCTGACCAGGTCAAGGCTCTTGAGGGTTGGGAGAGCGTAACCGCTATTCAGAACGGCGACGTTTACCAGATCGACGAAGACCTCTGCTCACGTCCTAACCAGCATGTTGCTGACGCTACGATCGAGTGGGGCCAGAAGGTATATCCCGACAAGTTCGAGAGCTTTGACAAGTCTTTCGATGAGATAAAGGATGAGTTCATCGAGCAGATCGTTGCATGACGGAAATCGCAAGTAAGAACATGAACAATAAGTGCACAGGACTGAAGATCTTAGTATCGGCAGTCCTGTGCCTTTTTGTTTTGGTAATCGCGATAAGAGTGGGAAGCGTTAATATCCCGCTCAAAGATGTTTTCGCGATCATCGGCGCACGGCTCATGGGCAGGGGAACTCCTGAGGGCGTTGAGCCCATGATGGAATCAATCTTCTGGACCATCAGAATGCCCCGCGCCATTACGGCATTTCTCGTAGGCGGAGCGTTGTCTCTAAGCGGCGCATGCATGCAGGCTCTCCTGCAAAACCCCCTGGCATCGTCTTATACCCTGGGCGTATCTTCAGGCGCTTCTCTGGGTGCCGCTTTTGTTCTTATCCTTGAGATATCGGTCCCTGCGCTTGCGGGATTCATGCTCCCTGCAGCCGGATTCGTATTCGGACTTCTCACGGTAACGGGAGCGCTGTTTCTTGCGTCTGCAATCGACAGGAGCATATCCAACACGACGGTTGTCTTGATAGGTATGGTCCTGTCGCTTTTTGTAAACGGCATAATGAATCTTTTATCTTCGCTGTATTCGGATCACTCAAAGCAGCTCTATCTGTGGATGATGGGTTCATTTTCCGCGAGGGGATGGAAGCACTGCGCGGTTCTGTTCCCGGTATGCATCGTCTGCTTCATTGTTCTTATGCTGATGTCCCGGAAAATGGACATCATGAGCTTCGGCGACCTTCAGGCACAGGCGATGGGCGTTGATGCGAAGAAGACCAAGACTCTGGCGATAATCATCTGCTCGCTGCTTACAGGCATATCCGTAGCATTCTCAGGCGTTATAGGTTTTGTAGACCTCGCTGCGCCTCATATCGTAAGGAAGATATTCGGACCGTCACATAAGATCGTCCTGCCGATGTCATTTATCTACGGCGGTGCATTCATGGCACTCTGCGATCTCATATCAAGAACGCTTCTATCTCCCCGTGAGATACCCGTCGGAGCCGTCACGGCTCTTATCGGCGCTCCGTTCTTTGCTTATGTTTTCTTTGCTTCGAGGAGGAAACGGAAATGAAGATCGAAGTGATGAACATGTCTGCAGGCTACGGTCAGACTGAAGTGCTCCATAACATAAATCTTGTTATAAACCCCGGTGAGAAGGTGTTCATCGGAGGCGCGAACGGTTCGGGCAAGACGACGCTTCTGCGCGTCATGTCAGGCATCATGCCTCACAAGGGAGATGTCCTGGTTGACGGCAGGGAAGTATCTAAGATGAAGCGCAAGGACGCTGCAAAGCTCATATCCTTAATGCCTCAAACAAGTGAGGTTTATTTCCCGTACACGGTCTATGAGACAGTCCTTCTCGGAACCTATGCTTCTTCGGGAAGTGCTCTTGGCGGCATTAAGGCATCTGATATTGAATTTGCATTAAAGTGCATGGAAGACTGCGGCATCTCGGATCTTAAGGACAGGCACCTGGATGAACTCTCAGGCGGACAGCTCCAGAGAGTGCTTCTGGCAAGGACCTTTGCACAGAGATCGCCTTTTCTGTTCCTCGATGAACCGGGCAATAATCTCGATATCAAATACAGAGCCGAGATCTGTGACAGACTTAACGACTGGGCAAAGGATAAGACCCGCGATATCCCCAATTCGCTTATCTGTGTTTTCCACGATCTCGAGCAGGCAAGAAGGTGCTGCACGAGGGCAGTTATGCTCAAGGCGGGAGAGATAGTTTTCGATGGCGGGATAGATGAAGGATTGACGCCTGAGATGCTCCTGAAGATATATGATTTTGACGTAGCTTCTTACATGAAGAGTTAAATTCGCGGCAGAATTTGAGGGTGAGACCTCAAGTTTACCCTCAAATTTTAATAGATTTTAAGGATTACAGGCTGAATTTGAGGGCGACCC
>JAILHX010000114.1 GCA_024695565.1 Saccharofermentans sp.
CGGCACATACATGAACGAGATGATCGAAGCAATCGGTGCCAAGAATGTTTTCGCAGACCAGGAAGGCTGGCTCGCAGTAACGATTGAAGATGCTATCGCAGCTAACCCTGACGTTATCCTCATGGACTGCAACTGGATGCCCGATGCAGCTGACCAGGTCAAGGCTCTTGAGGGTTGGGAGAGCGTAACCGCTATTCAGAATGGTGACGTTTACCAGATCGACGAAGACCTCTGCTCACGTCCTAACCAGCATGTTGCTGACGCTACGATCGAGTGGGGTCAGAAGGTATATCCCGACAAGTTCGAGAACTTTGACAAGTCTTTTGATGAGATAAAGGATGAGTTTATCGAGCAGATCGTTGCATGACGGATGTTGTAAGTAAGAAGATGACTAATAAGTGCACAGGACTGAAGATCTTAGTATCGGCAGTCCTGTGCCTTTTTGTTCTGGTGGCCGCTATCAGGGTGGGAAGCGTCAATATCCCGCTTAAAGACCTGTTTGCGATAATAGGCGGTCACATAACCGACAGGGGTACGCCGGAAGGCATCGAACCAATGATGGATTCGATCTTCTGGACCATCAGAATGCCCCGCGCCATTACGGCATTCCTCGTAGGAGGAGCTTTGTCTCTAAGCGGCGCATGCATGCAGGCTCTCCTGCAAAACCCACTGGCTTCTTCTTACACTTTGGGTGTTTCTTCAGGCGCTTCATTAGGTGCCGCATTTGTTCTTATCCTTGAGATATCCATTCCGGCCCTCGCCGGATTCATGCTTCCGGTGGCCGGCTTCGTATTCGGACTTATTACGGTTACGGGAGCTCTTTTACTCGCGTCTGCAATCGACAGGAGTATATCCAACACGACGGTTGTCCTGATAGGTATGGTCCTGTCGCTGTTTGTAAACGGCATTATGAATCTTTTATCCTCGCTCTATTCGGATCACTCCAAGCAGCTCTATCTGTGGATGATGGGCTCGTTCTCTGCAAGAGGCTGGAAGCACTGCGCGATACTGTTCCCCGTATGCGTCATCTGTTTTATTGTTCTTATGCTGATGTCTCGAAAAATGGATATCATGAGCTTCGGCGACCTGCAGGCTCAGGCAATGGGCGTTGATGCCAAGAAGACAAAGACGCTGGCGATCGTTATCTGCTCGCTTCTTACAGGAATATCCGTTGCATTCTCGGGCGTTATCGGCTTTGTGGATCTGGCTGCGCCTCATATCGTAAGAAAGATATTCGGACCTTCGCACAAGATCGTTCTTCCGATGTCATTTATCTATGGCGGCGCTTTTATGGCGCTGTGCGATCTCATATCAAGGACTCTGTTATCACCGCGTGAAATACCCGTGGGAGCGGTTACCGCTCTTATCGGCGCTCCGTTCTTCGCATATGTTTTCTTTGCTTCGAGGAGGAAACGCAAATGAAGATCGAAGTAAAGAACATGTCTGCATGCTATGGCACGACGGAAGTGCTCCATAACATAAATCTTGTTATAAACCCTGGTGAGAAGGTGTTCATCGGAGGTGCGAACGGCTCGGGCAAGACGACGCTTCTGCGCGCATTATCAGGCATTATGCCTCACAAGGGAGACATCCTGATCGACGGAAAAGAGATCTCGAAGATGAAGCGCAAGGAAGCTGCAAAGCTCATATCCTTAATGCCTCAGACAAGTGAGGTTTATTTCCCGTACACAGTCTACGAGACAGTTCTTCTTGGCACTTATGCCTCGTCAGGAAGCGCGTTCGGAGGAATAGGAGCTTCTGACATCCAGTATGCGCTGAAGTGCATGGAAGACTGCGGTGTTTTGGAGCTTAAGGACAGACACCTGGATGAGCTCTCGGGCGGACAGCTCCAAAGAGTCCTTCTGGCGAGAACCTTTGCCCAGAGATCACCTTATCTTTTCCTCGATGAGCCGGGCAATAATCTTGATATCAAATACCGCGCCGAACTCTGCGACAGGCTTAATGAATGGGCAGAGGATAAGACCCGTGATGTACCCAATTCGCTTGTCTGTGTTTTCCATGATCTCGAGCAGGCGAGAAGGTGCTGCACGAGAGCTATCATGCTCAAAGCGGGAGAAATCGTTTTCGATGGTGGCATAAATGACGGAATGACGCCCGAAATGCTCCTGAAGATATATGATTTTGACGTAGCTTCTTACATGAAGAGTTAAATTCGCGGCAGAATTTGAGGGTGAGACCTCAAGTTTACCCTCAAATTTTAATAGATTTTAAGGATTACAGGCTGAATTTGAGGGCGACCC
>JAILHX010000115.1 GCA_024695565.1 Saccharofermentans sp.
AACTAAGTTTTTCCCTTCGCTCATCCGGAATCCCGAGCTTAAGATCACTATAAGTCAGGCTTCGTATTATCTCTTCCGTACTTTTCTTTACATCAGCAATATACGAATACAGTTCATCTATATTCAACTGTTTTGTAAAATCAGATATTTGTTCCTTAACAAGTTCATTTCCTGTTGTTATCATCGGCGAGTTGATGCGTCTTTGATACTCTTCTGCAAATAAGACCTCCTCATCGCCGTTAATGAGAGTGTGAGCAACAATATCTTCTATTCTGAAAATATGCCATATGGAATACGCGATATTCTTACTGTGATAACCGTCAGCATTCATAAAAGGCATCGAATCAAAGTCTTCTCTGTTAAGATCTTTCCTGAATGAGAGCAATGTGTTCATAAGATCATTTCGAAGCTCGAAAAGAACATCCTTACCCTGATCAAAAGTATCTGCCTTTTTGATCAGCATCTGCAATTTCTTATTCTGTTCAGACCATTCTTTGTCCATAAAACTTCCGATATAACTATAGTGATCTCATAAGTTTTCCCCTGCACTATATGGTTACAGGTATCCTTGTGGGAACGTTATTAGTTATTTTTTGAATGACGATAATGACAAGAACGTCCTTCCCTGCGGAATCTGATCATGAGGAATACATGCAACAAATTCGGAAGAATTGGAATTCATAATATTCTCATTGCTCTTTGTCGCATGAGCTTCTATCTGTTCTTTGGTAAGTCCGGAATATGGATTCTCGCCGATCACGCCATTGTCTCCAATGTTAGTCCATCCGAAGACAAGAGCCAGAAGAAACGGTATAGCAGCCAGCAGGAGCGCAATATTTTTGAGAGCAAACGACAACACGACGAAAGCGATGATGCCCAACATACCCACAAGGATCAGTATGCGAAACAGAACAACTCTGCCGGCCATCTTCTTGTAGTAGCACGACATGCAGTAGACACCTCTGCATCTCTGAACATCGCTATACTGTGTTGAAACAGTGTTGGTCGTCTTACCGCTTGCCCAATCTGTCTTTGAATCAACAACCTGAGAGCCGCCTTTGACTGCGCTGTAATACTCCGCAGGAACAAGTCGCGAATTACAGACGGGACATGTCTTTACTGAAGTATCGGTAGAAGCGAAAATCTTTGCCATAGGAACCTCCTTATGTCTGCTCTTGTTTATCTTTATTGCTCCGAAATAGAATTAAGAACAACCCGCCACCGCCCAACAGAACTGCCATGATAATAGCAGGTGCAACAACATTACCGCCGTTTTCAACAGTTAGATTGCCTGTTAACACACCGATTAGTTCGGTAATCATCTAATATGCTATTTAATATGCTCTTTATAGCATGGATTTACGTATTTAGATAGAGGTTATCAGGAAATGTTTACAATTGTTTATGAACAAATAAGGCTAGGAACCTGTGTTCCAAGCCTCATGTTATCCAGGTTTTAGTCGCGTTTGCTGATAATTAATCCTGCTATTATTCTATCGTAAAACTTTCTGTCTCAAGATCACAGTAGTATCTTCCGCTTTCTGCAGTGAATTTCAAAACGCTCCTTCATTCAAGCTCCCATCTCGGATATGTCAGTCTATATCCGTCGTGAAAATGAACCTTTAACTTTCTTCCGCATCTTTTACATATTGTATGCGCATATACATCCATTCGGTTGTATCGATAACCCTCACCTGTCATTCTGTAATCAAACGGGTCTTCACCGATGATCTCTATATAGTCCTTCTCGCTCAGATCTTTTGGCAGATCTTGCGTAAACAGAAAAGATTCGCAATAGCAGTCAAGGAGTTCATTTCCGTGCAAGAGTTTGATTTGCAATCTTTCATCACAAGGGATATCCGTAAAGAACAAAAAGTATTTCTTAGGATAATAGTCGTCTATCAATTTCAGATCTTCCCATTCCGGTTTCTTTTCACGCTTGTCAAACAGCAGGCAAGCTGCATCAAAATAACCGGTTAGTATAGCTTCCCTTCCGCGAAAAATGACATCAGTTTTTTTCAGTAAATCAATTTCCATAGTTTTTCACGATTATCTTATTCAACACTTAGCCTGATTGCGCAATTCATCACGCACGAGCATTAACGAATATCCCAGCAGATTCTGACCCTTCCAGGCATAAATGTCGTTCCTGCAGTCATCCGTCATGGATAAACCAACACCCCAGATACGGTCATTTACTGCGCACTCGGCAAGGGTATTGCTGCCGGTATCTAATAACGCATTTTTCAGGTTTTCATTTTGTCTGAATTTCTCGAGCAAGCCCTTATAGATAATGACCTGTCTCATACCATTCCAAATAGAGTCGACATAGCCGGAAACCTTTCTGCCGAGTTCTTTTATGATACCAACATCATCCGTATCCAATATTCGTTTTGCTGTTTCAGCATCTTCGAAAAGGACAGCCTTCTGGTACATCATGTACTGTTCCACGGATGAAAATGTGATTCCGTCTATAGTAAACTCCGACAAATACCAGTTGCTTAAAAAGCCATATGGTTCATCCGGATTATGAAAACCGATTACACTCATTACCTATATCCCTCACTTTTGATCATTGATTCTTCAGGCTATCAAACCACTTCTTCCTGAATGCCTCTTGTTCTTCAGTGTATACATATTCTTCCATCTCACAATAGTCCCAGAAACCATGTACATCTTCATTTCTTGCCTGTTTACCCAATTCC
>JAILHX010000027.1 GCA_024695565.1 Saccharofermentans sp.
TCCGAAAGAAACTTGAAGAGTGTAAGGAAGTCGCAGCTGAGAAAGAAGCAAGCAAAGCTCTCGAGAAGATGTTCGACAAGGTCACGCAAAAGCAGAATCCGAGGTGATCTCTATGCGGAAAGTAACGAACAAATTCTCAGGTCCCAGGATCGCCCTGTATTTTTCAGGTTTAATCCCGGTTTCTTGGTTTGCTTTGAAGTCGGCACCGTATTTCGTGAAGAATGGACTTGTTGGGGTTTTTGAAAATGCGGGAGATATATTCAACAATCCGTTTCGCATAACGATAGTTCAGGGCAGCCTTCAGGTTGTCCTTATTTTTGGCGTGCTATATGCGATAGGCATCGGAATATATCTTTCTACCGAGAAAAACTACAGGCGTCGTGAAGAGCACGGTTCTGCCAAATGGGGAGATGCAGTATCTACCAACAAACGGTATCAGGCAAAGCCGGAAGAAGCCAATAAGATCCTTACTCAAAACGTGAGAATCGGATTTGACGGTCACAAGCACAAAAGGAATCTGAATGTATTGGTCGTTGGCGGCGCAGGTGCCGGTAAAACAAGGTACTACGCTATGCCAAACATACTTCAGGCGGATAAGAATACAAAGTTTTCTATGGTCATATTGGATCCGAAAGGCGGAACGCTCCGTTCTTGCGGAAACTATCTGATTGACCAGGGCTACGATGTCCGCGTGCTCGATCTGATAAATCTGGACAGATCACACTGCTACAACCCGTTTGTGTACCTCGAGAGCGATGATGATGTTCAGCGTCTTACAACGAACCTCATCAAAAATACGACTCCAAAGGGCTCGCAGACGACAGATCCTTTCTGGGATCAGGCCGCTTCGATGCTCCTAAAGGCGCTCGTGTTCTACCTCTTTTATGAGGCGCCGCCTGAAGAGCAGAACTTCCCGATGGTTATGGATATGATCCGTGCCGGAGATGTTAAGGAGAATGACGACGATTATGAGTCTCCGTTAGACATCCTTTTCTCGGATCTTGAAGAGCAGAATCCCGAGCATATCGCCCTGAAGTATTACAGGGGTTATCGCTCAGGAGCTGCTCAGACCATCAAATCCATTCAGATCTCGCTCATCGCAAGACTCGAGAAGTTCAACCTTCCTTCTCTTGCCGGTATCACGCAGACTGACGAGATGCGACTTCGTGAATTAGGTGAGAAACCAGGCGCGATCTTCGCGCTTATCCCTGATAACGATCAGTCCTACAACTTCATTATTGGCATGCTCTACACACAGCTCTTTCAGCAGCTATACAGAAGTGCTGACTTTGAGCACGGCGGAAGGCTGCCGTATCACGTCCATTTCATTATGGATGAGTTCGCGAATGTCTGTCTGCCAGATTCGTTTGATTCCCTTCTCGCGACTATGCGATCCCGTGAGATATCCGTAAGCATCATCTTGCAGAACTTGGCTCAGCTTAAAGCCCTTTTCGAGAAGAAATGGGAGTCCATCGTGGGTAACTGCGATGAGTTCCTGTATTTAGGCGGCAATGAGCAAGGCACGCATAAGTATGTTAGCGAACTCTTGGGTAAAGAGACAATCGACACGAATTCATACGGACAGAACAAAGGACGCAACGGTTCTTTCACCAAGAACGATCAGCTTCAGGCAAGAGATCTCATGACACCCGACGAGGTCAGAATGCTCGATAACCGGTACGGAATCCTCTTCATCAGAGGTGAGTATCCGGTTATGGACCTTAAGTATGACCTCATGAAACACCCGAAGATCGCATTCACGGAAGAAGGCGGTGCTCAGCCGTTTATTCATGGTCGTGATACGAGATCTTTGGCAACCGTAAAACTCGTCGGAGACGATCCGGCATTGAGGGACAAGGCAATCGATATCGAGACCCTTGTCGAGGAAACACACGACTTTGAGGTCCTCTCCAATGAGGAACTCGAAGATCTTTATCAAACAAAGGAGATTTAAGAACATGAATAAGATTCATTCAAAAAACGTAACCGCTCTTTCCAAGAGCAAGAGAAAGGCAATCCTCAAGAGCTATCTTGCGACTGCGGTCACTTGTGCCGTAGTGGGAGTCGTAATGCTTCCCGTACTTGCGGACAGTGATGCTGAGACTGCC
>JAILHX010000037.1 GCA_024695565.1 Saccharofermentans sp.
TTACGGATTCCATGATGAACGCCGTATCCGAGACTAACCGCAGAAGGGCTATACAGCAGGAATACAATAAAGTTCATAACATCACTCCGAGAACCGTTAAGAAGGCCGTAAGAGACGTCTTCGATATCGTTGCGGAAAGCAGCAGGGATTCTTCGTCGAAGGGCAAAGGCAAGGGCTCCAAGGGCGGTATCGATCCTGCCCGTCTTATTAACGACGGTATATCCGGCGGAACAGAAGAAGAGAATAACAAGCTTATCGACAAGCTTACGGTAGAGATGACCAAGGCTGCGAAGGATCTGGATTTTGAGAGAGCAGCTGAGATCAGGGATATTATCATCGAGCTTAAGGGGAAGAAGTAATGAGCGGCTTTTGTCACTTACATCTTCATACTGAATACAGTCTTCTTGACGGTGCAATCAAGATAAAGGATCTTGCCGCAAGACTTAAGGAAATGGGCATGACTTCATGCGCCATTACCGATCACGGTGTTATGTACGGTGCCGTATCTTTCTACCGCGAGATGAAGGCCAACGGGATTCACCCGGTCATCGGCTGTGAGGTCTACGTTGCACCCGGTTCCAGATTCGACAAGAATCCCGCTCCCGGCAGAGAAGATAAATTCTATAATCACCTGATCCTTTTGGCGAAGAACAATCAGGGACTTACCAACCTTAATAAGCTTGTATCCAGCGGTTTTACCGAAGGATTTTACAGAAGGCCCAGGATTGATGAGGAACTTCTGGAAAAGTGGCATGACGGCTTGATCTGCCTTTCTGCATGCTTAGCTGGCAAGGTTCCTTCTCTCATTATCTCAGGCGAGATTGATAAGGCCGTTCAGACAGCCCTTTGGTATGACAAGCTCTTCGGCAGGGGGAACTACTATCTTGAGATACAGGCCAATACCACACCCGAACAGGCGAAGGTAAATGCAGCTCTCGTTAAGATATCCAATGAGACGGGCATTCCGCTTGTTGCAACTAACGACTGCCATTATCTTTTGAAGGACGACTATGAAGCACAGGATATCCTCCTCTGCATCTCAACAGCTGCCAGGATAGATGACGAGAACAGGATGCGCATGTCCTGCAATGAGTTTTATGTTAAGTCCGAGACGGAGATGAGACGCTTCTTCCCGGAACTTACCGAAGCTATCGACAACACGGTCAAGATCGCTGAGATGTGCAATGCCGAATACGATTTTGAGACTATACATCTTCCTGTTTATGAAGTGCCCGCCGGGTACAGCAGTCACGAAGAATACCTGGCTGACCTGACCTATAAGGGTCTTAAGAAGAGATTTGAAGTTACGCCTCCAACAGGAAGCGAAGACGATTATATGAAGCGCGCTGAATATGAACTCTCGGTAATAAACAGCATGGGTTATACCGATTACTATCTCATAGTCTGGGACTTCATCAATTATGCAAAGACACATGATGTTGCCGTAGGTCCGGGAAGAGGATCGGGAGCCGGTTCACTGGTTGCCTATGCAGTAGGCATCACGGATATCGATCCGATCAAATACGGACTTGTTTTCGAGAGATTCCTAAACGCAGAGAGAGTATCGATGCCGGACTTTGACGTTGACTTCAACGACGAGCGAAGGCAGATAGCGATCGATTACGTTACAGAGAAATACGGCAAGTCGAGAGTTGCGCACGTTATCACTTTCGGGACGCTCGCGGCCAGACAGGCGGTCAAGGACGTTGCAAGAGTTCTTAACATGCCTATAGCCCAGAGCAACAAGCTTACGAAGATGATCCCGTTCTCCGTCGGCATGACGCTTAAGCAGGCACTGGAGATAAGCTCCGAATTCAAGGAAGCATACGATACCGATCCCGAGACTAAAAAAGTCATAGATATGGCAATGCGGGTTGAAGGTCTGCCGCGCAATGCGGGAACACATGCTGCAGGAATCATCATTTCCGGTAAAGACATAACTGATATTGCACCTTTGGCAGTCAACGACGATACGGTCGCAGTTCAGTTCACCAAGAATGATGTTGAGAGCATAGGCCTTCTTAAGTTCGACTTTTTGGGTCTGCGTACGCTTACCGTTTTGCAGGACGTAAAAGAACTTGTCAGGCAGAACCATGGTATTGATATCGACTTAGACAGGATCCCGTTAGATGATCCTGAAGTTTTCAGGATGATCGGCAGAGGCGAGACAGTAGGTATCTTCCAGCTTGAGAGCCGCGGCATGACTTCCTTCATGAAGCAGCTTGAACCTGAGAGTTTAGAGGATATTATCGCCGGCATATCGCTTTACAGACCGGGTCCTATGGATCAGATCCCGAAGTATGTTGACTGCAAGAAGAATCCTTCCCATATCACGTACGACCATCCGCTTCTTGAACCTATTCTTAATGTCACATATGGCTGTGCGATCTATCAGGAACAGGTAATGCAGATCGTAAGAGATCTTGCAGGCTTTTCCATGGGTCAGTCCGATAACATCAGACGTGCGATGAGCAAAAAGAAGAAGTCGATAATGGAGAATTACCGTAACCTCTTCATGTACGGCGGAACTGATGACAAGGGCCGTCAGATCGAAGGCTGCATCAAGCGCGGGGTGCCCGAGAATATTGCTGCGAAGATCTTTGATGATGTTGCAGGATTTGCAGGTTATGCGTTCAACAAGTCTCATGCCGCATGCTATGCGGTAGTAGGTTACTGGACTGCATATTTCAAATACTACTACCCTACGGAATTCATGGCTGCAACACTCAATTCCTTCAGGACTGATCTGGGCAAAGCTTCTTATTACATCTCATGCTGTTCTGCCATGGGGATCGAAGTGCTTCCGCCTGATATCAACAAGAGCCGTGAGCGCTTTACGACTGAGGGCGACCGCAAGATCAGAATAGGTCTTTCTGTCATCAAGAACGTAGGTGAAGGAGCAGTGCTCGATATCTTAAGTGACAGGGAGAAGAACGGCGATTACAAGTCGTTCGAAGACTTTGTCGTAAGAGCCGCAAAGACAGGCGTTAAGAAGCCTGTCGCTGAATCCCTGATCCTTGCTTCATGCATGGATTCGTTCGGTCTTACCAGAGCTCAGATGACGGCATGCGTCCAGACTGAATTGGAAAAACTTGCACATGAAGAGAGCCGCAATATCGAAGGACAGTTATCGCTTTTTGATTTTGGTGGTGATTCAGTCAGCAGCGGCGCATCCATTTTCATACCTGATATTCCGGAATATCCGGACAGCCAGAAGTTAGGTTATGAGAAAGAGATGGTAGGCATCTATCTGTCAGGTAATCCGCTTGCTTCTTATACGGGACTGATGGCTGAGATATCCACGTTCGACATGTCTGAAGCTTCGGACATAATCGCTCTTTCGGGAAGCGATGCATTAGATGACAACAAGCAGGTCGCAATGTGCGGAATGGTAACCGATAAGAAGACGGGTTATACGAAGAAAAAGACCATGATGGCCACAATAAGCTGCGAAGACCTAAGCGGCGTATTTGAAGCTCTTCTCTTCGGCAAGAAGTTCGACCAATACAACAGATATATTGAGAAGAACAAACCGTATCTGTTTGTCGGCAGAAGACAGATGCGTGAGGGTGGAGAGTTATCACTCTTTGTAGACAGCTGTTTTGAACTGTCGGATGACTCGGCCCTCTTAAGTACGATACGTAATGACATGGCTTATAAGGTCGCATTAAGAGAAAGAGACGGCGGAGTCCAGGTATCAAGACCCGCTTCTGAACCGGCACCGGAACCTGCTCCGGCAACGGATATTCCTGCTTCTGTTTCAGATGAGAGCAGGGAACAGATAATAAGGATCCACTACGACGGCAAGCCGAATTCCAAGGGCTTTAACAGACTTCTGAATTTCCTTGCGTATTTTCATGGCAATATGCCGGTAGAGGTTCTTTTTGAATCAGATAAGAGCATAATAAGGCTGGATGATGTATGTAAGATCCAGCCCGATGAAGCGGTCATAAGAAAACTCGAAGAGCTTGTCGGAGAAGATAATATCGAGATGTTATAAGGAGGTATTGCCATGAACGAGCATGATGTTGCCGAACTGAACCGTATAGTTAAGGAATGCAATCACATTGTCTTTTTCGGAGGTGCCGGCGTATCGACTGAAAGCGGCATCCCTGACTTCAGAAGCAAGGATGGTCTTTATAACCAGCACGATGTCAAATTCGACAGATATAGTCCCGAATATCTCTTAAGTATCGACTGCCTTGTTGATCACCCTGACGTGTTCTATGAATTCTACAGACAGAAGCTTAATACTGCCGGGATCGAACCCAACAGGGCTCACTATAAACTTGCCGAGATGGAGAAGGCGGGTAAGCTCGACGGAATAATCACCCAGAATATCGACGGCCTTCACCAGAGAGCCGGAAGCAAGAATGTTCAGGAAGTTCACGGCACGACATTCCGTAATTACTGCATGAAGTGCCATGAGAAGTATCCTTATGATTTTATCTTCAAGTCTGAAGGACCGATCCCCAGGTGCCCCAAGTGCGGCGGCATGGTAAGACCTGATGTTACGCTTTATGGTGAGGGACTTCCTCAAACTGCATGGATCGAGTCCAAGAGACTGGTGTTCAGGGCAGACTGCCTCATTATCGGAGGAACATCGCTGGCTGTTCAGCCGGCAGCTTCCTTGGCTTATGACTTCAGCGGCAAGTATCTTGTCATCATCAACAGGGATAAGACTTTCGCTGACAGGAATGCGCATCTTGTATTCCACGACAACATAACGGAGGTTCTGGATTCTATTAATCTTGAAGATTAACTGGTCCGACGATTCATATGATCACTTATGAGAAACTTACGGCAGACAGACTGGAACAGTTTATAAAGATTCGTATCGGTCAGCTGCGTGAAGAAGGCGCGACTGAGGACATAGACCTTGTTCCTGCACTGCAGGATTACTATAAGAGGCATATGGCTGACGGTACCTTTGTCTCATGGCTGGCAGTAGATGATGGTAGGATAGTCGGCACCAGCGGAATGTCTTTTGTTGAGAAACCGCCTTATTTTGGCTGCCCCAGCGGCAGGATCGGGCTCTTATCCAGCATGTATACCGTCCCCGGCCACAGAAGGATGGGCATTGCAAAAGAACTGCTCTCGAGAGTTGTTGAAGAAGCAAGGAACTACGGATGCGGATGCGTCCAGATTACGGCTTCTGATATGGGCGTATTTCTCTATACAGATTTCGGGTTCGTCAAGAACGGCAATTTCATGCAGTATAATATATAATATCTTTTGCGTGAGAAACCATGTTGGTTTTGTGATTTCCTGATTAGGAAGGGATTTGTGTGAAGGGTGACAATTCACCGACAACTGATGCACAAAAAGCAGCTGAGCGCCTTGTTCAGTTGGATGGTTTGCGTGGAATCGCGATAATTAATGTAGTGCTTTCCCATTGTGATATTCTTCATCAGGGCGGTATGTCCAATGCGCTCTTTTTTGCACTTACAGGTTTTTTGTTGATTAATCCGTTTAAAGACTCATATGAACAGCGCTTTTTATCTTTTAAAGGCCTTTTAAAGTATTACAAGTCAAGAGCAATCCGTGTTCTCCCAATGTACTATCTGATCCTTCTTTTAGTCTTTATTCTGACGGGATTTGAAGTTATTCGTAAGGAATTGTTTGTCAGATTATTATACTTCAACGTGATATACAGGCATTTTTGGTACATTTATTCGTATTTTTGGGTCATGCTTATCATTCCGGCAGTGTTCATTGTGCTGCTCCTTTTAGCTAAGAAAATAAAGGGTTTAAATAACGATGCGGTGTGCGCTTTTGTCTTTTTAACGCTTGCATTTCTTGCCAGATTATTTGTTGTTTGGAGAGGCAGTTTTGATATCAGGTTTGATCAACTGATGACCGGTATCTGTTTTGGTTATCTTTTCAGGTTTGCCCGCACACACCCGAAAGAAAACTCTGTGTTGGCTAAATACGCAAATGCAGCTGATTTATTGATTTTGCTTATATTTTTGATTTCTGTGCTCACTTCTGATCAAATACTGATACTTATTAATCCTAATCGCGAAGACTATTGGGTAGGTTCAAGATATATCTTTGCAGTTGGATTGATTATGAGCCTTTTGATATTCCTTGTCTGTTTATATCCTAATGGCGTTATGGGAAAGCTTTTCAGTAACAAGGTTTTTGTTTTTGTCGGTAAGTATTCGTTCCCCATATATCTGATCAACAGTTTTATAGTTGACCAATTGGATATAGAGGTCAGAGAGCTCAAATTTGTATGTGTTTTTGCGATCAGTTTAGTCATTGCGTGGTTATTGGATACTGTGATCAATAAGGCAATTTTATTATGTCAAAAAGCGAAAACGCATATCCTGGCCAACAAAGCCGGTTAAACCCGACTATCCTTTCGATTCCTGATAATTAATAATTATTATTTAGTGTATAATAGCGTTGAAATTCTTTTGTTGTTTCGGAGGCATTTTTATGGGCAGACTTCTTTATGATGAGAGCAATCTTCCTGAAATCAGCAGCCTTAAGGCCGTTAATTATGATGATATAGATAAGAGTACCGTTGAACCTGTTAAGCGCGTGGGCGTTCTTACGAGCGGCGGCGATGCGCCCGGAATGAATGCGGCTATCAGAGCCGTAGTAAGAGCCGGAATCAATGCAGGCTTTGAGATGTACGGTGTTACCAGAGGTTATCACGGCCTTTGGAAGGGCGAGATAATGAAGCTCGACGGCAGGAGCGTTTCAGAGACTCTGCAGCGTGGCGGCACATTCCTTATGACAGCAAGATCCAAGTCTTTCATGACAGATCAGGGCGTTCTTAAGGGTGCCCGCATGATGGAAGCATATGAACTCGACGCACTGGTAGTAATCGGCGGTGACGGTTCTTATAAGGGCGCCAGGGCTTTGGCCAGGATCGGAATGCCCGTTATCGGTATGCCGGGTACTATCGACAACGATATCGCATCGACCGAATATACGATCGGTTACGACACGGCAATGAATACAGCAATGCAGTGCATCGATAAGCTTCGTGACACGGCTTCATCACACGAGCGATGCAGCGTTATCGAAGTAATGGGAAGAAATGCTGGCTGGATCGCACTTAACGTAGGTATCGCTACAGGTGCTGAGAGCATACTTATCCCTGAAGTTCCCTATGACTTCAACAGAGACGTATTGAGAGTTATCCTTGACGGCCGCAACACAGGCAAGAAGCACTATATCGTTATCGTTGCCGAGGGTGTCTGCAAGGCAGAAGACATTGCAAGACAGATCGAGGAAGCAACAGGTATCGAAGCCCGTCCTACCATCCTGGGACACCTGCAGAGAGGCGGTTCGCCGACATTAAGAGACAGAACGATCGCAAGCCTTATGGGTATCAGAGCTATCGACTGCCTCGTTGAGAAGAGATTTAACAGACTTGTGGTTATGCAGAAGGGCGAGATCACGGATGTCGATATCGAGAAGGGTCTCGAGATGACAAAGACGATCACACCTGAAACCATAGCTGACGTTAAGAGGCTCGGCTGACAGAAGGGCCTTATCAGGGGATAGATAAACGCTATGTATGAGTTTTTAAGCTTTGAAGAGAGCCTTGAGCGGAAGAAGATCCGCGGGCGCGTCTTAAATACGCTTGAATTCAATAAGATCAGAGAGACGGTAACATCCAAGGCCAGAACGTCTTACGGCAAAGAGTTATGTGAAGACATGGCCCCCTGTTGTGACCTGGATTATGTTACTTCCGAACTTAACTGCACGAAGCAGGCGATGGAGCATATCTTAAGATTCGGAATGCTTCCTTTAGGCGGCATGAGAGATCTAAGACAGGCTCTTACTTATGCCAAGGCAGACGGCACACTTACCTGCGGACAGCTTCTGGAAGTCGCTTCGTTTTTAAGAGCATCTGACGAGATAAAGAAGGCGGTCTCAAAGGCAAGATCAGCAGGTTCACCCATGGTTGACGATGTAGAGCCTGACATCTGTTCTTATGTTGACGGACTTGAGACCTGTGACAGCCTTCTCGAGAAGATCTCATCTTCAATCTTAGGTCAGGATGAAGTATCGGATAAAGCCAGCAGGGAATTGTCCTCTATCAGAAGAGAGCGGAAGAGCATATCAAGCGGCATCAGGTCTTTGCTCGACCGTGTGATCCAGAATCACGCTGACATGCTCCAGGAGAGCATCGTAACGCTCAGGGAGGGAAGATACTGTATTCCCGTAAAGTCAGATTTCAACGGAAGGATCGAAGGTATCGTTCACGGGGCTTCATCTTCCGGACAGACTCTTTTTATCGAGCCTATGAGCGTTGTCGAGGCCAATAACAAGATCGCCGAATTGAACTTTGCTGAGCAATCGGAGATCCAGAGGATCCTTAAGAGCTTTACCAATGAAGTCGTATCTATCAGCAATATCCTTGAGAACAATATGCAGATTGCTTCGCGCCTGGATTATGTTTTCGCGAAGGCCGAATACGGAGTCGAGAATAATTCATTCTGTCCTGATCTCAATACTGAGGGAAGGATCGATCTTAAGGGTGCCAGACACCCCCTGATTGCCAAGGACAGCGTTGTACCGGTCGACATCAGTGTCGGCAGCGGCTATGACGCACTCATCGTAACAGGTCCTAACACAGGCGGTAAGACGGTTTCACTTAAGACGTGCGGACTTCTTGTCCTCATGACGATGGCAGGTCTTGCGATCCCGACAGATTCCGGATCTGAAGTGTGCGTTTTCGACAGAGTGCTTGCAGACATAGGAGATGAGCAGAGCATTGAAGAGAGCTTATCCACGTTCTCAGCGCACATGTCCAATATCGTATTCATCTTAAAGAACATCAGGGGCAAGTCACTGGTGCTCCTCGATGAGCTCGGCTCAGGCACGGACCCTGCAGAGGGCGCCGCACTTGCGATATCGATCATTGAGGAACTCAGGAAGAAGAACTGCATCGTAATGTCTACGACTCACTACAGAGAGCTTAAGGGCTATGCAGAGACGACAGAAGGCGTAATGAATGCCTCCTGCGAGTTCGACACCGAGACTCTCGCTCCGACATATAAGCTGATCACGGGAAGACCCGGTTCATCCAATGCTTTTGTAATATCCAGCAAACTCGGCCTTGCCAAGCATATTTTGGACAATGCGAAAACAAGGATGTCAGAAGATGAGCTCCAATATGAAGAGCTCCTTGCAAAAGCTGAAGAACAGTCCAAGAAGGCTGAAGAACTGGCAGCCGAGAATGACAGGCTTAACGTTGCGCTTAAGGCAGAGAAGTCACGCCTTGAAGAAGAGAATGCTAAGCTCAAGCAGTCTAAGACGAAGATCTTAAACGATATGAAGGCCGAGCAGAAGAGACTTCTTCAGGAGCAGGAGAAAGAACTTACGGAAGAGCTTCGCGAACTTAGGAAGAAGTCCAGAGCGATGGACAGCAGGAAACGCGAGCAGGAACTTGATAAGATCAGAAGAAAGCTCAGAGCCGGCATAGATGATCTGACAGTTGAAGACGATGAAGCAGTTAAATCCGTAGCGTTAAGCGGCGAGCCTGTCAAGGAAGTCATTGAAGGCGAGTGCTACTATGTACCTTCGCTTGGACAGACGGGCGTTGCCGAATCGGGCCTTTCTAAGAGCGGAAGCGTTAATATCCTCTGCGGAAGCATGAAGATCGCCGTTAAGAAGAGTCAGCTCATGATGCCTACAAAAGAGCAGCGTGATGAGTTCATGAGGACCAAAAACGGCAAGGCTGCATCCAAGGCCGGGGCGGTCTCGAAGAAGAGCAATGCAGGAGATATCTCCAAGGCGAAGTTTACAGCTGCTTCTTCAACCAAGGCTGAACTTATGCTTATCGGCATGACGACGGCTGAAGCGGAATCAAGCCTCTATAAGTACATGGAAGACTGTGTGCTTGCAGGAATAAAAGAAGCGAGGATCGTACACGGTAAGGGTACCGGTGCATTGAGATCCTGCGTGCAGGACATACTGATCAAGGACGACCGTGTCGAATCCTATCGTGCCGGCTCGCAGGGCGAAGGCGACAGCGGTGTAACAATAGTTAAATTCAGATAAAGGGGAAATTGGCATGGCAGAAAACAATGTTGATCAGATAATCGTGCAGGAGGCGGAGAACATTCAGCAGACTGAAACTCCAAAGAAGAGAGTAAGGATCGGATTCGTATTCCTGTCTATCGTCCCGGTGGCTGTGCTTATTTTTATCCAGTCGGCCTGCCAAATTCCTTTTTTGGCACTGGCAAGCATTGACATCGCGAAGAACGGACTTGCCGAGAATATCTCAGATCCTCTGGAAGGCTCAGCTCTTCTTATGCAGATCTTCAATGAGAAGTACGGATTCTACGCGTATCTGGCTTATGCGGTCGTTGGTCTTATAACATTCGGCCTTTGGTATTTCTTTGGTTTTGTAAGAAGGGGTCAGAAAGTTAAGTTAAGCCAGATCTTCGGTGTTAAGTCGGTCCTTGCAATGATTGGCGCGGTTATCGGACTTAATTTTGTAATCAATGCAGGTTTTGTGCTTGCCGACCATCTTTTCCCTTCTGTTATGGATAATTATGCCGAGCTCATGGAGTCAGCTGGATTAGGCTCTAACGCCTTGATCACTATTATTTATGCGATAATCCTGGGACCTGTACTGGAAGAGCTTTGCTGCCGCGGTCTGTGTTTCGGTTACCTTGAGAAGTCAGGAGTTAAACCGATATTCATGATACTCATCTCCGGCATTCTTTTCGGAGCCATGCATCTTAATCTCGTTCAGGGTATCTATGCGGCTATGCTGGGATTCATGCTCGGATTCTTAAGATACAAGTACCGTTCGATCCTTATCACGATCGTCATGCATATATTGTTTAACATTATGGGAACATATGGAGACCAGCTGATCGGCATGCTCCATCCCAGTGATGCAGTTACTTTGATCCTTGGCGGTCTGGCACTCTTCCTTCTTGTATTTGTCATTGTTCTTATTAACGGTGACAAGAAGGCTGTTCATGCATCTGCGGAGAAAACTTAAGACTTGTCCTAAAATCAAAAATATTTGGTATACTTAATTTGTAAATCAAATCATAGGGGAGAGATCAATTTGTTGAACGAAGAAGAACAGATGTCAGAGGCCCTGGTAAGGATCTTTGAGAATGTTGTTTTAACGGAAGAGAAATCTCTTCGTGCAGGTTATTTCAATGACCTGTCCATTGCCGAGATGCATACACTTACTGCAATCGGCCCTTACGATGCCCGTACAATGACAAATACCGCAGAAGACCTGGGTATTACCACAGGTACTCTTACTGTTGCCATAGACAGGCTTGTCAAGAAGGGATATGTTCACAGAGAACGTGATAAGCGGGATAAGCGTATCGTAAGGATCAGCCTCACACATAACGGAAAGCTTGCCTGCAGAATGAACAGCAAGTTCCACAGAGTTTTGGCTAAGCATATCCTTGCAGGATACGATGAGGCAGACAGAAAGAAGCTTTTAGACCTTGTTAATGAAGTCGACCGGTATGTCGAACAGCAGCTCAAGCGCTACGAAGGCAGTGAGAATGTAAGAGCTACAGCCAGACAGGTAGCGAAGGATACAACAAAGGAGAAAAAGTAAGATGGGCGAATCTAATATCACCAGAGAAAAGATTTTAGAAGAAGTCATCAGGATCATGGCCGAGACGCTAGAGATTTCTCCCGAAGAGATCACGGCAGATCTTAACTTCAATTCCGATCTTCCTTTCGATTCGTTACAGCTCTATGAGTTTGTAATCGATGTTGAGGAACATTACAACATCCGTCTTCCTGACGAGCTTCTTGACGAAGTAAAGACAGTTAACGATATCGTTGACGTAGTTTATAAGCTCGCTGCCAAGTAAGACGGCTCATGGTATCCGGATGAAGAAACTTTTCATCGTTAACAGCAGAGCTGATGCCAAAGTCCTTGCCAGATTCAAGGTCGCTTATGCCGACTGCTCGAGCGGACGCGAGGGCGAATCCCGTGTTGTTTATACTGAATTTGCAGGTCACGCCAGCGAAGTAGCTTCCAAAGCAGCTTCGGAAGACGACCTTCTTGTCATTGCATGCGGCGGTGACGGCACTATACATGAAGTAGCTAATTCACTTGCTGAATCTGATACACCCATGGCTGTAATCCCTCTCGGCACAGGCAACGACTTTACCCGTTCCGTAATGAATGAGGATCACCGCAGCAACTGTGAGATCTGTGTCAGCGATATATTCAGCGACAGATTTGAGGTCAGGGATACGGATCTTATCCGTGTAACTTCTTATGACCGCAAAGGTTCCAAGATAGACGCGAGTTCGGCGTGGTGCCTTAACGTTGCTTCCATTGGTCTTGATACTGAAGTCCAGCTCAGAGCCAAGGGCAAGGTGTTAGCTCATCCCGATTCAGGCTTTGTAAGAAGTACGGCTTATATTACGTCTGCTGTAGGATGCATTTTCGGAAACCGTTCTTTCAGATTCAGGTTCAATGCCAAAAGAACTGACGGCAAGCCCGAAGTATCCCAAGTCGAAGAATATACGCTCCTTGCTGTCTGCAACGCATCTTATTACGGCGACGGCTTCTGTCCTGCGCCCGGTGCCAAGATCGACGACGGCCTCATCGACTGCTGTGCTATCGATGCCGTAAGCCTTCCGAGGGCTCTCAATCTCCTTCTGAAGTACAAGAAAGGTGCACATGAAGGACAGAATAACGTAGATACATTTACGACCGATGCCATCACAGTCGAGGCAACGGGACTTCGCGACCTCAACGGCAATTACGACGGCGAGGACTTCTCAGGACATAAAGTTACTTTCGAGTGCGTTCCGGGGTCATTAAAGCTCGCGTTGTACAAGTAAATCGTTAGTCTTGGAATACTTGGGGCGCATATAACCGGTCTTTTGCCCCAAATCTCGGAAAATCAACAACTTGGGGCAAATACAACGGTTTATTTTTGCCCCGGACTTTGAAAAATCGATACCTTGGGGCAAATACAGCCGGCATTTTTTGCCCCAAATCCCGGGAAATCAGCAGTTTGGGGCAAGAGGCCCGATCCGGTAGTGAAGAACCCTTTTAACTTTTCGAGCCCCGGCACATAATTAAACAATTTTCTCCTTTCCGCCTTTTTATTGTTATAATAAAAACTTATGAACGGGACGTTTAAGGACATTATCGATAATTACAGGAAATACGGCGTGAGTGATAAGGCTATCGAGGCCGCTTATAAGGCTGAAGAGGCGCTTGCTGACGTTTACGCGCGCGTTGACGACATTGTCACATATAACGAGCTTAAGGTCCTTGACGCATTCAGGAGCGAGAAGTTCTCGGATACCCACATGGGTTCTACTTCGGGTTACGGCTACGACGATGTAGGCCGTGAGAAGATCGAGAATATCTTTGCCAAGGTTTTCCGCGCTGAGAAGGCTTATGTCAGATGGCAGATCAGCACGGGTTCACAGGCGATTTCCGCTATGCTCTACGGAGCGTTAAGACCGGGAGACATAATGCTCTCCGTTACCGGAAGACCTTACGATACCCTCATGGCTACGATCGGCCTTTCTTCCGGTAATAATGATATGTCGCTCATGTCTTACGGTATCGGTTATGAGGAAGTTGACCTCAAAGAAGACGGCACGCCTGATCTTGATGCCATAAGAGCTGCCATTAAGCCTGAGACGAAGATGGTATTCATCCAGAAGTCCAGAGGCTATACGGGAAGAAGAGCGCTTCTCTGCGATGATATCGGGAAGATCGCATCACTTGTCCATTCCATCAGAGAAGACATAATCGTTGCAGTTGATAACTGCTACGGCGAATTTACGGAGAAGAGAGAGCCTACTGAAGTCGGCGCAGATGTTATCGCCGGTTCTCTCATCAAGAATCCGGGCGGCGGAATCGCTAAGACCGGCGGTTATATTGCGGGAAGAGCAGATCTCGTTGAGAATGCCGCAAGGCATCTTACGACACCCGGACTCGGCAGCGAAGTAGGTCCTACGATGGGCGCCAATTCCATGATCGCCAGAGGCCTTTTCACGGCTCCCGCGTGTGTCGGCGAATGCCTTAAGGGCGCGATATTTGCAGCAGAGATCCTCGGAAGTCAGGGATATAAGACAAGCCCTGCTTCTACGGAGTTAAGAGGCGATATAGTCCAGACTATAGAATTCGGAGATCCTGACAAGATGAGCAGGTTCTGTGCTGCTATCCAGGCATGTTCTCCCGTTGATTCATTTGTTACTCCGGTACCGTGGGATATGCCGGGTTATGACGATCAGGTAATCATGGCGGCAGGCGCATTCGTTCAGGGTGCTACGACCGAGCTCTCATGCGACGGTCCCATCAAGCCGCCTTACATTGCGTATATGCAGGGCAGCCTTGCCAAGGAGCAGGCTAAGCTCGCATGCATGCTTGCTGTCGGAGGTTAAGGGATATGGCTGACGGTAAACAGTGGTATAACACCCCGGATAAGGGTCCTGATAAGAAGAAGGCAGGAAGCAAGCCTTCTAACCCTTCGAATAAGACAGGTAAGCCTGTAGCTAAATCATCAGCCCAAGCTTCAGGCCGCACCGGCAGGAAGATGGTCAAGGGTCAGGGAAATAATCCCCGGAAAGTAATCGGGGGACAGAAGAAGATCATTCCCGATAAGGCATCTGTTAAGCCCGAGAACAAGCCTGCTGAAAAGAGCATAATCCCTCCGATCAATCCTGTAGAGGATACTAAGGCTCCTTCTTTGTCAGCGAAAAAGATGTCTTCCAAGGACCAGGCAAGGGCTAATGAACAGAAGAAGATCTTAGAGCAGACAAAGCGTAAAGAGCAGGCTAAGATCAAGGAACAGGCGAAGATCGAGAAGAACGAGTTTAAGAGGAAGAACCCTTCGCAGAAGAGTGCTGAGAGCCGTGCGATAAGAAACGGTGTTCTCGGAGCGGTGGCAGTTGCAGTATCGCTTTTCGTGCTCGTATTCGTAGTGCATCACTTATATGACTATATCGCTGAAAAGCCTAACTTCTCATTCGTTACGACGGGAACCGTTGAACACACCATCGGTGCAAGGGCTCTTATCGTAAGAGATGAGGACATCATCACGGCTACATCTTCAGGTGAGCTCGTAACACAGATCACGGAGGGTTCGAGAGTTGCAAGAGACCAGGAACTTGCTATCGTTGTTCCGGATGAGATGCAGTCCGTCGTTACTGACTTAAGAAACGTCCAGTCACAGATATCTGACGTACAGCAGGAGCTAATCCTCACGGGTGATGTGGCAGAGGCTGACGTCATCTACAGAAACTATAACAAGAACCTGTCATCGATCCTCGATTCGGTCAGATACGATTCAATGAGCGGCAATCTTACCAATATGTCTTCTTACGGAGCTTCGGTAAACGTTATCCTCGATGAGCGTGAAGATGAGATGAGTAAGATCGACTTCGATGACGAGAGAATAACCGTATTAAGAAACGACGAGGCAGTATATGAAGCACAGGTCGAGAAGTATGCTTCAAGGATTTCAGCTCACCGTCCCGGAATCGTTTCCTTCAGATTAGACGGCAAGGAAGAGTTATTGGATTACGATACATTCCTTACGATGCCTGCATCAGACATCAAGGGTTATATCAATAACTCCGTAGGTGCTATTACTGCTGACTTGAGCGTTGAGGCCCAAGCTCCCGTGTGCAGGATCGCGCAGAATGAGAGTCAGTATCTTACTGTCTATCTGTCGTTTAATGATGCGGCAGTATCAGACTTTGCCGTTGGAACACTCCATGACATAAATGTCCGTACTGAAGGTATCTCCATCGATAACTGTGAAGTCGTAAGATGCGAGAGCGACGCGTCCGGCATGCTCATTACATTCAGGACTTCCAGATACGTTGAAGACCTTCTTGATTTAAGGACCGTAGATATCGAGATCGTTATCACTGAGACTAACGGCATGAGAGTTTCCGTATCAAGTCTCGTTAATGAAGAATATGCACCGAACGGCAATCCCTGCTTCAGCATTTATATCGCGCCCGGAGCAAGCATCGGTGCTGATACGTTCCAGAAGGATGCTATCTTCAACATAACCGTAGTTCCGAACCAGAAGTTCAATGACGACGGAACTGTAGTGGAACAGCAGAACACGTCTGTAGGAGGCTGCGTTGTAGTACATACTGAGTTCTTTGAAGACGGAGGCACTATCGTAGCGTTCCAGACACCTAACGATTTTGCGGGCCTTAAGAAGCTCGACAGACTCTATACCGAAGGTTATTCTGTTTCCTTCATTGATACGTCCACAGGTCTCGGCATGACAACAGAAAAGATAGTCGTATCGGATTATTCCGGCATGGCTTCCGTTTATATGAATAATCAGGGCTTCGTGGAAGAGGTAAGAGTAGTCGTATTGGATAACGACAGAGAGTTTGCGATCATCGATCAGGTCGGCAAGTCATCCATACCTAATCTTGATACGGTAATCATCACTAACCCCAAGACCGTTAAGCCCGGAGATAAGGTCGACTGATATGGAATACGATTTTAATGAGGAGCTTAAGAAAAGGATCTCAGATAACATTCAGGCCGTAAGGGAATCAATTGACGAGGCCACGGCTTCTTCCGGAAGAGAGAAGGGCAGTGTAACTCTCATCGGAGTTACTAAGGTGTTCCCGGTCGAGTATGCTGAGGCAGCTGCCATAAGCGGACTTAAGGACTTAGGTGAGAACCGCGTGCAGGAACTCGTTCCGAAGGTGGAGAGATTTTCGGCCCTTGATATCGATGTGAACTGGCATCTGATCGGAACGCTCCAGAAGAATAAGGTTAAATATATAGTAGGCAAGACTGAGCTTATCCACTCTGTAAACACGGTTGAACTTGCTGAAGAGATATCCAAGAGGTCAGAAAGTAACAATGTTACTTCCAAGATCCTTATCCAGGCAAATGTATCAGGTGAAGAGAGCAAACACGGCTTTGCTCCGCACGAATTAAAGCCTGCTATAGATAAGATCATCGCGCTTCCCAACATTACTCTCTGCGGCCTTATGACGATGGCTCCGATAGAGGAGTATGAGGGTCAGGCCAGAGAGGTTTTCGCGAAGACGAGAGTAATATTTGAAGACCTTCAGAGCTATACCGGTTTAGACAGCTGGAAGGTGCTCTCCATGGGCATGAGCCAGGACTATAAGAGCGCTATTTATGAGGGTTCCACCCATATCAGGATCGGTACTGCAATATTCGGTGACAGGTCACTTTACCGGCCAATGTAACAATGTTCGATTGATTTGCGGGCTTTTTGTTACAAGCGTGTAACATAAGCCCGTTTTAAGTTACCTTCTTGTGTCATATTGCCCAAAAGTATTGAGGCAGTTATCAAAGTTCGTTAATATCCGAAGTATCTTATATGAATGTCCTTGGTCGGGCGAATTTTTAAGGAGGAAAAATCAAATGGGCACTTTTAACGTTAAGAATTTCTTCGGAAGCATGTTCACACCCGTAGAAGATGATGTAGAAGAGAACTATTACGGTGAGGAAGAGGGCTACATTGAAGAAGATGCATACGAGCAAGAGCCTATCGCTGAGGAGAGCTTCATTGAGGAGCAGCCTCGCACCTTCGTTCAGGAGCCCGCAGTTACAACACCTGTAATGCAGCAGAACGCTACAGTAATCATGCTTACACCTTATGACATCAGAACAAGCCAGATCGTTTGCGATCACATCCGTGAAGGTCATATCGTTATCTGCAATCTCACAAATACTGATAAGAACCAGCGTGTAGTTGACTACATCAGCGGCGGTGTTTATGCATTAGGCGGAAGAGTTGAACCTACACCTGTAAAGACAACATTTGTCTGCACACCTAAGTCTGTAAATCTCGTAGTTGAGAATCAGGACGCTGAGGTTGGTACAAAGGTTTCCGCTCTCTAATAGATTCTTACAAAAATAGTTTTTAAAGACTGTTTCAGATATTTGAAACAGTCTTTTTTTATCCGTCGAAAACCCCCATTGTTGCCTAGTGTTTAACTTGTATAAATTATTCTTAATAATATATAATGTTCGCAATGAGTGAATAGGAGGATAGGTCAATGACCATTGAAGATCGCGAGTATTTGTTTGACCAGGCACAGAAGCTTGCTGAGATCCTTAATGAAGAGACTACCGAACTTTTGGGTATGCTCGAGACGATCGAAGACAGAGTAGCGATCTCCAGAAAGATCAACAAGCTTGAAGCAGAAGGTGACGTCGTTTTCCACGAATTCGCAGACAGGCTTCACGTGTGCGTTCAGGATGCAGAGCGCAGGATGAGTATCTTCCAGATCATAAGGCACATTGAGGACTGCGTCGACATGGTAGACGAACTCTCAATGACTATCGTCCGTTATAACACAAGAACAGTAAATCCCGGAATGAAGGCCAGCGTTAATGCCATAGCGGGTTGCATTAAGAAGGAGATGCACCTTCTTAATCTCATGCGTACTTATGAGCCTGAGAACAAGGAATCGTTCATCAGGGTCATCAATGAGTTTGATGCGTTCAAGGTAGACTTCTACAAGATGTATGACATGCTTATCTTCGGTCTGTTCTCGCAGGCTCACGATACTGTTGACATCATCAGGTGCAAGGCTATCTACGATTCCGTAAAAGATATCTTCAAGGCATTTGAAGTAAGTGCTGATGACTGCTATAAGTACATCCTTGCACGTGACAACAACATCGATATTTTCGCAGTAGACAATTAAGCTTTTAAAACAACTTTTTGAATTCTAATGATCAACAAAATCTCGCTGCCGGACGGATACCACGTTGTATGGTCCGATGACTTTAATGTTAACAAAATAAATGAATCTGTTTGGAGCGCTGAGACTCACGAATCCGGCTGGATAGATAATGAACTTCAGGAATACGGCGGCGGAGAATGCCTGGAGTTTAGGGACGAACAGCTTATCATCAAGCCTAAGATAGTTACTGATCCAAACGGCGGACAGCGTTTTATATCTGCGAGGATCAGCACGTACGGCAAGAAGGATTTCACATACGGAAGAATAGTTACGAGGATAAATGTCCCTAAGGCCAAGGGCCTTCTTACATATGTCAGACTAATGCCTGACGAAGGTTACGATGAGTCTCTTGGAACATACAAAGAATTCCCTCTGCACGGTCAGATAGATATGGTCGAGATCGAAGGATCCAGGACTGATGAAGCCGTATCACGTGTTGCATTCGGATATCCTTATACGCAGCGTACGGGCAGCTATAGAAGACTTAACACGGACTTTTCCCATGAGTTTCATATCTTCTCGTGTGAGTGGGATCAGGATGAGATCATATTTGCCTGTGACGGCAAGGAATACTACAGGACTTCATACTGGTTCTCGAGAAGCGGTGAGATAGAAGAAGATTATCCTGCTCCGTTTAACAAGCCGTTCCATATGGTTATCGGTGTTGCTGTCGGCGGAGACAGACTCGGCATGGGAGCAGAGGTTCCGGCGGTATTGGATGACAGTGATTCAGAGCTTATCGTAGATTACGTCAGAGTCTATCAGAAGCAGGTCTATGACAGACAGGTCGTAAGGCCTTCAAGGATCCTTACGCTCAACACTGACGGTACTGAAAACAACAGCATCAGGAACAGCGACAGCAATGCTTTCTACGTAGCTGAAGGCGACCTTAATGCAAATGTTGCATTTATGGAAGACGAGCTCATAATCACGCCGTCTTTTGTATCCGGTGTATCAGGCGAGACAAGACTCCTTCAGAGCGGATTCCCGTTTAAGAAGGGTGAGACTTATGAGTTCTCATTCGACGGCAGAGTTGATGACGACCGTCCGATAAGGATACTTTTCGAATCAGACGAAGACGGAAAACAGATAGCAGAACCATATACTGCCATGCTTGAGAGTCATTGGCAGAAGCACAGGATGCTGTTTGAAGTTAAGGAAGATGTTGATAAAGCTTCCGTAGTTTTCGCTATTGATGCTATATCCAGATCATCCATTCATATCCGCAATATCACTCTGAAGAAGAGACCCATGAATACCAGAAGGCGCAAGCTTATCGTCGTATGCGGAGTGTGGGATGATTCGGATAACTACAGTCTCTTCTTAAGATCGCTTCAGACAGAAGAGATAAAGAACAATTACGTCATTACCAGCTTTACTTTTAATGCGACAAATACCGGTACCCTTCAGGCTGAATTGGAACTTGAGTTCGCGGATCTCTTAACGAGGATGGAACTTGCTGCGATCGTTATTTTCGGAGAGATGATAAAGACTCCGGAAGTTATCGGGAGACTGGCTCAGATAGGTCACGAGAAAGACATTCCGGTAATCACGTTCCAGCATCCTGTAGAAGGCTGCATCAACGCAGATTTTGAATATGAAACAGGTTTCAGGTCTGTTGTTGAACACGTCGTTGATGTTCACGGAGCTAAGAGGCTCGACATGATGGCGGGCATAAAAGACAATCCGTTCTCTGATGCAAGGATACGGGTGTTTAAGAAAGTTCTCGAATCGAGGGGAATAGATCCTTCCGGATCACGGATATTCTATGGCGACTTCTGGCAGGCTAGAGCTGCTGAAGTAATGGAAGAATTATTGAATGACGGATACGAGATGCCTGACGCGATAATTTGCGCTAATGACTCGATGGCATTAGGTGTCTGCGATGTGTTGAGCAAGCGCGGTATCAAGGTGCCCGAAAATGTAATGGTTACAGGCTTTGACGGTATCTGGCAGGCATTGTTCCACGCACCGGTTATTACTACATGCGAACTTGATTATAAGCAGATATCAGAGCAGCTCCTGTTAAGGATCAAGGAATGGGATAAGTATAAGGAGAAGAAGGACGATGAGTTCTACATTCCTTATAAGTCTTTGTTCATGCAGTCCTGCGGATGCCGCATGACTTCACAGTTTCCTTGGGAACAGGCTGTTGAAGTCCTGAATGAAGAGAGCCAGAACTCATTCAGGCATATGCTCGAGATGGGTCACTTCGTATCTAGAATGACTTCATCTGATAACCTTGACGATGCCGCAGCCAACTTAAGGAACTCAATCTGGATGTGGAAGAGCCAGTATTACTTCGTCGGCATTAACGAGAAGGAGGACTGCTGCCACAGTATCTTCCACGGCAGAGGACATAAGTATTCCAATGCGCAGAAGTTCTACCGCATGAGATATCCGATTCCCGATTATGATCTGATACTTGAACCTGACAGCAATATCAATGTATTGCTGTTCAGACAGATAAGATCGCGCAAAGAGACATTCGGTTATGTCGTTAACGGTTATGACAGAGTCTCTTTAAGATCTGAGCAGAGATTCGAAGAGTTCAGTCTCTTCGTTAACGCTGCGGTCAATGCCGTTAATAACAACAGGAAACTCATTGATAAGAATAAGGCTGCCAAGCTCTTGTCCGAGCAGGACTTCCTCACGGGACTTTATAACAGAAGGGGATTTTTTGCAGTCATCAAGAAGATGCTTAATTCGCCTTCAAATAACGGCAGGATACTCTCGTTGTTCTCCATCGATATGGATAAGCTCAAGACCATTAACGATACGTACGGACACGAGAACGGCGATATCGCGATACAGACGACCGCGAGAGCATTGCTGAAGTTCGTGAAGGACAACGGAATAGCAGCAAGATACGGCGGAGACGAATTTGCGATCGCGGTAGTCAGCAATAAGTATCTCGAAGATGAAGTCAAGGACATCAGAAACGAGATCGAGAGAGCAGCTGACGCCGATCCTGCTATGACCGACAAACCGTTTGAGGTCGGTGTCAGTATCGGTATCTCTGAGATGGTCATTAACAGCTCCATAGACATCGATGATATGATCCTTGAAGCCGATTCGAAAATGTACGCCGACAAGATGGCCAGGAAGAGAGTGCGCGGTGTCTGATAAGCTGACTGTTGACCAGATTCATGCCTCTTTGCCGAAATATTAAAATGACGCTATGTTAGTATATTAGTACCATAAGGGATTGGAGTGCCTCATTATGAAGCGAAGGATAAATATCGGTTTTATCATTGACGATATCGACAATTACTTTTCTAATCACGCTGCAAGAGGCGCAGAACAGGCTGCAAAAGCTCTGGATGCAAATCTTTTTATCTTCCCGGGCCACTACATCGGAAAGCCCGACAGCAAGTATGTGAATAAGAAGTATGAATACCAGTACAATACGATCTTCGATCTTCCCACAGAGCGTAACGTTGACATCCTCTATATCCTAATGGGTACGATCTGCTCGAGAGCGGATATGGAAGTGCAGAAGAAATTCCTGGAATCAATGCCTGATGTCCCGATCGTATGTCTCTTCTCGAGCGTTGAGGGATATCAGTCGGTTACGTTCGATAACAAAACAGGACTTACCAAAGTAATCGGGCATCTTATAGAAGAACATGGCGCAAAGGAGATAGGATTCGTATCAGGACCTGCCACTAACCGTGATGCCAATGAGAGACTTGATGTTTATAAGGAAGTGCTGAAGGCGCACAATATCCCCGTTGAAGAACGCAAGATCGCTTATGGCGATTTCTCGATAGACAGCAGTGCTGAAGTCAATAAGCTTCTTGATTACAACGGACATCTTGACGCGATCGTTTTCGCGAACGACTCGATGGCAGTAGGTGGTTATAAGATATTGAGAAAGCGCGGCCTCATGCCCGGCAGGGACATAATGGTCACGGGATTTGATGACGACGTGTTTGCCGTATCATTGGAGCCGCCCCTTACAACGGTTGCGGCTTCATCTGCGCAGCTCGCTTTCAAGGCGGTGTTAAATGCCGAGAATTATCTGAACGGTTCTTTGTTAAATGACATGACTGTTGAGACGAATATCGTGCAGAGAGAATCCTGCGGATGCAGTGAATTAGATGTTGTGGACATGTGCAGTATGCTGAAGTTTGATGACTTCAAGACTCATGAGTATATCGGTGCGGTAAACAGATACCTGTTCGATTTCTTCTGTGACAGCACCCTGATATCCAAGGCAAAGACAGCGCTTAATGAATTCATGGATGCTTATGTCCAGTATGTATTGGCTGAAGACAAAGAGCCCAGGATCGAAGTCATGAATGACAAGTTCTCCAAGGTCATAATGTCCGATCTGTTTGCGATCACTACGTCAGAGAAGATCTTCAATCTCATCGAGACCATGCAGTATAAAGCGCTGACGAGCCTTACGGACAGAAGTCAGAGCGAACATGTATATGAAGTATTCTCGCACTATTTCAGAAGAATTACATTTGTAGGAATACTTCCTGCTAATTCCATCGAAAGAAGGAACGAGAAGATACAGGGAATCGTTAACCGTCAGATGGGTGAAGTATATCTTCTTGCAGGCGAAGCGGAAGTGCCTTATGAGCATCTTCTTGGCGGACTTTACGAGATGGGATTTAAGAGAACTCTTCTGTACCGTTTCCAGGGCAATATCAGGAATGAGGGACGACCCGGATGGACTCATCCTGCTTCCATTCTGCTCAAGGCCATAAGCGATGAGAACGGCCTTAAGACTCTTCCTGACGAGCAGCAGCTCCTCCGTACGGAGAGTATATTCGAGAATGAATTCATACCTGATGAAGGGCGCCGCACCATGGTCGTGTTTCCGCTCTTTGTAGGTGTTGAACTCTACGGCTTCCTGGTTAATGAATTGGATTCAACACAATTCTTCAACGTATCTTCCGTAGCTTTCCAGATGTCTGTTACGTTAAGATCGCTCCTCATGATCGAAGAGCATAACAAGGCAAAGAAGTCTTTGCAGTTGTCACTTGAGAGATTCATCAGGGAGAATACCGAGCTTGAAGAGATCGCCCAGAAGGACGAGCTAACGGGACTTTATAACAGAAGAGGATTCATCGCTAATGTTGAGAAGATTATCTCAGATCCCGAGCACGCGGATAAGGTGGCGATAATATGCTATGCGGATATGGATAACCTGAAGAAGGTCAATGACCAGTACGGTCACGATGACGGCGATTTTGCGCTGCGCGCCGTATCTGAGATCTTGCAGGAATCATTCAGAGATACGGACATCATCGGACGTATCGGAGGAGACGAGTTTATAGCGTTTGCCATCACGGGTTCTGACTGCGATACTGCTGCGATGAAGCAGAGGATCGAGAAAGTTACCAAGCGTTATAACGAGTTTGCCGGTAAGCCTTATCCGATCGAGATGAGTACGGGTATCTACAAGTTTAAGATCACCGGTAAGACCGATATCTACGATGCTGTAAATAATGCAGATAAGCTTCTTTATGAGGAGAAGATAAGAAAGAAATCAGGGCGCACCTGACAGATAACTCAGACGGCTTGTTCTTTAGGCTCGGCTTTGCGCCGGGCTATTTTTTTCATAACAAAGTGATAGATGAAGTACACCAGAAAACTCGACGCGATTCCTAGCAGAATGCCGCCTAAAACATCGGTAGGATAATGAACTCCTACATATAGTCTTGAGAATGCTACGAGGACTGCATATAAGAGCATCAGGACTGCGAAGATCTTAAATGCGATGTGTGTTTTCGCGCGCGTCAATTCACCGGTCTTCTCAATAACGGGAAGTCCTAATAATGCGACAACGAATATCGCGCCTGCTACTGCAAAAGATGCGCCTGAATGACCTGAAGGGAATGAATAATCTTTCTGCTTCTCAATAAGATTAACCAGTCCGTCTATTACTTCGTAAGGTCTTGTCCTTGCAACGACGTTCTTGAGGAGAAGATTGGTAATAACCGCCTCAATGATAAGGCTTGTTGCTGCGAGAAATCCGGTTCTCCTGGTCTTCGGAATAATAAAGAGAATGATACTCAAAGCTATCCAGAATATGCCGTTATCAACCGTGTGGGTGATAAAGATCATGAACGGATCAAGAAGGTCCGTTCTGATATATTCCTGAATGTACAGCAGTATTCCTGCGTCCCAGTCCATAAAAACCTCACAAGCCTTGGGATTACCCAATAATTGTAATACTAAACTTATGAGGTTAACTGTGACAAATGAATGATATTTATGTCAGTTTATCTCGAGTGTCTTCTGTTGTGTGAACTATAGTAATTGTTTTTGTCTGTGTACATGAGATGATCGATGGTCGCTATGATCTCGGATATGTCCTGACCGTGATATTCGAATGTGGTTCCGCCGATAGCACAAGAGAGCTTATAGGGCTTGCCGGAAGTCTCATTATATTCATCTACTGCGCGCATGATTCTCTCCTTGTAAGGCTCGATGCTGTCGCCCTTGAATCTGCGGATGAGGATTACGAACTCGTCGCCTGCGAAGCGGATGACTCTGCCTTCAGTCCTTATCGTTCTTACCAGAATGTCTGCAAAAGCTATAAGCGCCCGGTCGCCTTCTTCGTGGGAGAAGTTATCGTTTATATGCTTGAATCCGTTCAGATCGAGCATGAGGGCTGCGATCTTCTCGGGTTTTCTGTGCAGGAGCCTTTTGCGGATGTTGTCCAATTCATAACGGTTGTTTACGCCGGTGAGCTTATCGACGTAGATACTCTCATTCTGAAGGCACGTAAGAAGGCCTGCAAAAGCTACGGCAAAACTTATCGGCTGCAGAGAGATGCCGTAGACATACATCTGAACTATGACTGCGATCAGGATAGGCATCAGGAACTGCCATGCAGGGAAGTATCCCAATGAAGGATTTCTGATCTTCGATACGAAGTAGAATGCATAACCGTAAAGGATCAGGAAGAAGCCTGCGATGATGAATACCATATATAGGCTTTCTCTGGAATAACGGTTGTTCTCGTCAAGTGAGAATACCAGCGGCGTGAAAAAGTTTGCTACGAGAAGAACGATCTCAATAACGCCGATAATTCCAAAGAAGAGGTATTGCAGTTTTGGTATCTGTCTGCCGATATGACTTACGATAAGGTAGATTATTCCGATGCCTACGATGAGGTTGAACAGATAAAGATAAGTGTTGCCGATCATGAGAACTGCTCTGAATACGATGCCCGGAGTTCCGTCACAGATCGAAGTAAATGCATCGGCAGCGCAGTTGAAAAGAGCTGCAGTCATAAGCGCAAATAACAGGCGGCTCTCTTTCTTTCTCGTCGGCATGAACCAGCCCTTGGTAAACATAAGAATAAGGAGCAGACATATGCCTGTGCAGTCAGTTATAAGAATAGCTGTCAGGTTAAGTGATGAATTCATCAGTCTGCCTCCGGATGCAAAACTATGAACTTAAATCTTAAAGAATACCTATTAATTGAATTATACCTACTTATTCAGTAGTATAACAACCGGACTTGATCTGTATTTACGGAGAATAAATAGAACGTTTACATTAGTTAATATTTGGTATATCAGGTTATGTTCCTGGCCCAGACGTTGCTCTTAACAAACAGTCCGCCGGTAATGCACTTGATAAGTTCCAATGACTGAACAGCCATTACCATCCATACCAGAGGCAGGCTTGTAAAACGGCTCAGTATGAACGCAAATGGAACTGACAGCAACCATACGAATCCCGAGTCGAAGACCATCGTTATGAATGTCTTTCCGCCCGATCTGATTATGAAGTAAGAAGCGTGCGTGAACGAGTAGAAAGGCATGAGCATACCGTTGATGACAATGAGCCATGTAGCCAGATTCCTTATCTCGGTCGTTGCATCGAAGATGAGAGGGAAGAAGGGGCTTACGAATATCATGACGATCCCGAAAACCGTTCCGAAGGCAACCGTAAACCAGATAGTCTTAAACGCATTCTTCTTAGCTTCTTCGACTCTGCCGCTTCCCAATATCTGACCTGTAAGGATACCGACTGCCTCGCCCATTGCGACGAAGGCTACCATCATTACGTTATAGATCGAAGTCTCGATCTGAATAGCGGCCATGGCATCAAGAGTCCTGTATGAATAGGACTGGTTAAGCATCGTCATGCCGAAAGACCACAGTGTCTCGTTTAACAGCAGAGGAGTTGACTTGATGATGAACTCCTTAGCCATTTTCGCAGGTATCTTAAAATGACTGAATGCACCGACAATGAACGGGCACAGTTTCTTATGCGTGGCAACATAGATAACCAGCACACCGAGTTCGACGAATCTGGAGATGACAGTAGCGATAGCTGCACCCAAAGCTCCGAGTGCAGGGAATCCTAAAAGACCATAGATGAGTATCAGGTTGCCGACGAAGTTGACGGCAATGGCGCAGGCTGATGCAACGAGCGGCACCTTGGTCTGACCGATGTCACGGAGTGTGCCCGCATAAGACTGGCAAATGCCGATAGGTATCAGGGATATGACCATTACCTGAAGATACTGGACACCGATCTTAAGCGTCTCTTCCGCATCTGCGGGATCGCCTTCGCCCTGAAGGAATCTTGATACCAGGAAGCTTGCACCAAAGAAGAATATGGCGCTCGCAAGAACTGTCAGGATGAGGTTGGTCACGAGCTTGAACCTGAATGTGATCCTTACGCCTTCCCAGTCGTTGTTGCCGTAATACTGGGCAGTGAAGATGCCTGATCCTGCGGTGGCGCCGAACGTCATGAGATAGAAGACAAACATCATCTGATTGGCAATACCTACACCCGAGAGTGCATTCGTACTGACCTGACCGATCATGAAGTTGTCCAAAAGATTGACGATCTGGGATATACCGTTCTGTATCATCATCGGAACGGCTATCTTCAAAAGACTTCTGTATAACTCTTTGTTTTTACTGATTGCTAATGTCATAACGGCGATTATAAAGACAAAGATGTTCAGTTACAACACCTTTACCGTTAAATCTATTTAAAGTAGTGATGAACTGTTACTCTTCCGGAGGCATCGGGAGCGTGGCACCGCCGAAAGGCATGCAGATGACAGAGCAGTCTTCCCCGTATCTTGCATATGCTTCATCGAAAGCTTCCTGAGCCGAATGCATGGGCTCCAAGAAGATGCTTCTTACGAAGTCATCATCCATCTCTGAGATAAGGACGATCTTCGCATGCTTTAATACCATAGCGATGGCAGCAGCCTTGTGTCCGCCGAGCTGGAAGTCCCTGCCGACTCTCTCGATGAGGTCATCAGCCTTTTCTGCCGTGGTGAGCCACTCTTCGAACTTGGCGCTGCCCAGTCCCTCGTTGCAAGCACCGATGACGATTATCGTTCCTCCGTCTCTTACGGCATACTTGGAATTGTCCAGAGCCTTCTGGGTCTGGTAGAGGTTAGCGTCCTTGGGAGCGCCGCCCTGGGATACGATAACGATATCAGCTCTTCTCTTGAGAGGCTTTCTGTACATGTTATCAAGATACTTGCAGCCCTCTCTGTGAGCCTTCGTAACGTCGCCTGCAACGCAGTAAACGATGTGCTTATGCTCGTCGAGGATCGGGTTAACGATGAAACCGAAGTGACAGAAAGTCTCTGACTCTTCGATATCTGCCCTGATGGGGTTGCCGTCTAAGTTGCCTGCACAAGCCTTCTCATCGATCATCATACGGTGGTTGGCCTGGATGGCAGAAGGAGTGGAGACACCGGGCATCAATGCCTTGGCGCCGCCCGAGTAACCGGCAAAATAGTGGAACTCGATATTGCCTACGCCGATCCTGAAATCAGCTTCAGCAACGCTTCTCGTGATATCAACGGGTGTTCCTCTCGATGTATCGCCCATATGGATGCAGTCGGAAGGATCGCTGTCGATACATGTTACTTCGCTGTAGACACGTTCACCGACAAGCTTTTTCTTCTCTTCCTCAGTATGAGGTCTGTGTGATCCCAATGCGAAAACAACGGTAATATCCTTCTTATCGCATCCGGCGAGATAGAGCTCGTCTAATATGGAAGGGATAACGTCAAAACTCGGCAATGGCCTGGAGATGTCGCTGGTTACGATGACGATCTTCTGACCGGGCTTTGCGAGATCCTTAAGGCGGGGTGAACCGATAGGATTCTCAAGGGCATAGACGACGGCATCAGGACCGCGTCTTTCATGTTCGATCTCATTTGCTACAAGGATCTGGTCAAGATTCTTGTCAGGAATATCAACTGTCTGTACGCCTTTGCCGTAGCCGAATTCTACCTTCATATGCCGCTCCAAATAAATAAAAGATTTTTCTATTTTACCTTGATAACATTTATTCACAAGGATATATATGCCCAAAAGCCGAAAATCGTTAATTTTACTGATTTTCGGTTAACTTTTGAGCTTGTCTATATGCGTAGTATAATTGTACGGGAAAATTCTTTTGATGGAAAAACAGATGAAGACAAGAAGTATCGAGTTTATTTCATTGTTTGCGTTGGTGTTCGCCGGACTGTTTATGTTTGCAGGCTGCGGCAATAAGGGCATCGAAGGAACATGGGTCCTCGTTGAAGAATATGAGAGTGACGGAACGAAGATATCCTCTTCTGATCTTAAGGAGCTGGGAATATCCGAGCAGTATGTGGTGGACGGAACAACAGCTGAATATACCTGCGAAGCCCCGTTAATGAAAAAGCCGGTAACGATGACTTTTACCGTGGAACAGACCGGTGATAATACATATGATTTCAAGATCGCAGACGATTTTGTTTTTGTATCACCCGAAGTTCATGGCAATATAATGACTTATACAGTCGGTGAAGGTGAAGACAGTATGAAGATGGTCTTCAAGAGAAAGTAAAGACAAATCTCCCGGTTGTGCAGGTTGCTTCTTTTAGCCTTGAAAAAAGGGCGTTTTGCCCCTGTTTAAACAAGTTTTTTTGATAACCCCTATGCTATGATTTTAATAAGTAAGCGTTGACCTGAACGTGCAATAACATTTCGGGTCAGCGCTTATCGTACTTTAGCGGAGGTGGAATATATGCTAAGTAACTTTGAGGAAGCGAGGATCTTCATCAACGAGAATGACATCAAGATGATCGATTTCAGGATGATAGATCTCAATGGAAGATGGCATCATCTGACAATCCCGGCAGACAGATTCACGGAATCTACAATGACAGCAGGCATAGGTTTTGACGGCAGCAACTACGGTTTTGCGCCCGTCGAGAAGAGTGACATGGTTTTTATTCCTGATCTCTCAAGTGCCGCTATCGACGATTTCTGCGAGATCAAGACTCTCTCCATGATCGGCGACGTCAGGATCATCGGCGAGAAGGAGAACATCCCTTTCAACCAGGAACCGCGAAATGTCAGTAAGCGTGCCGAAGAATACATGAAGGAGCTGGGCGTTGCTGACCAGTTCCTGTTAGGACCTGAGTTTGAGTTCTATGTTTTCGATGAAGTAACATATGCAAACAAGCCCAACAGTTCAGGCTTTACCGTTGACGGTGAGGAAGCGTTCTGGAATACGGGCGAGATAGGAAGTCTGGGCTTCCAGACTCCGCATCAGGGAGGCTATCATATCGCACCTCCCCAGGACATTAACTACGATTACAGAAGCCGTGTAACCATGCTAATGGAGCAGCAGGGCATTAAGGTCAAGTACCACCATCACGAAGTCGGCGGTCCCGGACAGATGGAGATCGAAGTCGAGTTCGGCGGCATGACCGAGATGGCAGACAAGACCATGCTCACCAAATATATCGTCAAGAACGAAGCAGTAAAGGAAGGCAAGACAGCTACCTTCATGCCCAAGCCCATCTACGGTGAAGCAGGTTCAGGCATGCACGTACACATGCTCATGTTCAAGGACGGCAAGCCGATCTTCTACGATGAGGACGGATATTCAGGTCTGTCACAGACCGCGCTCTATTTTATCGGCGGAATCCTCCGTCACGTTCCTGCGATCTGCGCATTCTCGAATCCTTCTACAAACTCTTATAAGAGACTTCTTCCGGGCTTCGAAGCACCCGTTACCATCGGGTATGCAACAGCTAACAGAAGCGCCGTAATCCGCATTCCAGCGTACGCGAAGACTCCAGAGACCAAGAGATTCGAATTAAGGAACCCCGATGCTACATGCAATCCTTACTATTGCTATGCAGCCATTCTCATGGCTGGCTTGGACGGCATCAAGAACAAGATCGATCCTGAAGCAGAAGGTTACGGCCCTTATGACTTTAATCTCTTCAACCTCTCTGACGAAGAGAAGAAAAAGATCAAGGGTCTGCCCAAGTCTTTGGGTTCCGCGCTTAAGGCTCTCGAGAAGGATCACGACTTCCTCACCGCAGGCGGCGTATTCCCGATCGAACTTATCAACATCTGGATCGCCAACCGCAGAAAAGATCTCGGCCGCCACATCTCCATGCCTACACCTATGGAATACGAGATGTATTACGATCTCTGATACTTCAGGATAATCTGAAATACACAAGGGCTGCCTCTGCTTGAAGGCAGCCCTTTGTCGTGTTTGGGGTAAATGACAAAATTGCTTTCTAAAAGTCCGAGACTGAAAAGTGCAGTGGAAGTGGCCTATATACTCTCAAACAGACTCATTTCAGTTACACAGCGCGTCTGAGAGTAATTAATGACGGAGGAAGAATTAGAAGTGTGCATTTCTAAGGCCGTCGGACTAATGAAATTTTCAGAACGCAAAGAGAATAATTGCTTGATTTTTAATGCGTTTTCATTTTATTCTGTATTTAGTCATTTATTAGCTATTGCCCATAATCGAAAACGGAGGCAGATAGTACCATGAAAACCTCAGCATTAAGACAATTCACCAAGACCGTCGCTGCAACAATGTCAGCAGTATTTGCCTTTACGCTTATTCCGATGGCATTAGGGCAGGACACAGTTCTGGCTGCAACAGCAGGCGGAAAGGATCAGGGAAATACTTGCCTCGGGACATCTTGTATTAAGCGTCCTGTTCAGCCTGACAGTGCAGATGATCCCTGGTCAGGAAGCTATGTTTACTTTGGAACATATAAAGGAAATCCGATCTTGTTCCGTGTATTGGCGCCGAGCACAACAGCATATGGCGGATCAACACTGTTCCTCGACAGTAAAGATGCGCTGTTTACTATGAAATTCGATGAAAGTTCTAATGTGTGGAACGGGAGTGACATGCAAATATATCTTAATGGTGAGTTCTATAGAAGTTCTTTTACTAAACCCGAACAAGGTGCGATCGCAGTGAGCAGCGTCGCTGGTGGCGTTGCATATCCGGACGATTCATATGAGAAATTTGAGTATGGTGCTACGATCGGCCTTAGTCAGGGTGGTTATGAAGACAAAGTATTCCTTTTGGATGCATCTGAAGCCCTTAATCCGGCGTATGGCTATTCATCTTACCACGGCTATCAGCAATACGGTGAGAATTGGAAGTCGGAATCTGCTAGACACCAAAACCATATAAAAGAAAAAGACGGCACGGCCTCCTATTGGTGGCTGCGATCCGCTGTTTCTCAATCAACTGACTGTGTGGGCAGAGTATCCAATGAATACGGCAGTCTAAACGACAACTATGTCTATAATATTACTTATGGCGTGGCGCCCGCTTTAAACATTAATCAATCATCTATCATCTTTTCATCATTGATCTCAGGTGACTTTAATACAGTGGGTGCAGAATACAAGCTCACGATAAAAGATCCCGATCTCGACATCGAGGTTCCGTCCGGTCAGCAGGTAGCTGTATCGGGGACAACAGTGACCGTACCATATGAGATAAAGGGAAAGAATGTAGGAAACGCGACGCGCGCATCCATTCTTATTACAGATGGTGAATGGGATTCAGCCAGCGCAAAGATCATACTTTACGGTGAATTAGGTGCAAGCACAGCATCAAGCGGTACATTTACCCTTCCTGGTAACGGATGGAGTTCAGATTACCATGTATATATCCTCGCTGAAGATATTAATGGTGAGAAGGATACAGACTACGCAAGCGAGCCTGTTGAGATAACGATGCCTACCTGCACAGTAACCTATAAGGTTGCTAACGGAACATGGTCAGACGGTTCTACAGAAGCTGAGACAGAGATCGTTGTAATAGGCACATCGCCTGCAAATATCCCTACCGGAATGATCGCTTCTCCCAATTACGAAGGCGGTTCATGGGACACAGATCCTTCCACAGCAACTATAAGCGCAGATACGACATTTACTTATACTTTTGATGCAATGCCAGAATACACAGTAACCTATAAGATAGTCGGCGGAACATGGTCAGATGGTTCAACAAAAGCTGTTACAGAAACGGTGATAAAGAACTCATCGCCTGCAAGTATCCCTACCGGAATGATCGCTTCTCCCAATTACGAAGGCGGTTCATGGGACAAAGATCCTTCCACAGCTTCTATAAGTGCAGATACAACATTTACATATACTTTCGATCCGGTTCCTACCTACACGGTAACAGTACAAAATGACGGTAACGGAACAGCTTCTGCGGATGTGACATCAGGAACGGAAGGAACGGAAGTTGCATTGACTGCAACTCCGAGTACCGGTTATCAGTTCAAGGAATGGCAGGTAGTATCAGGCGGAGTTACCGTAACTGATAACAAGTTCACGATAGGAACATCGGATGTAACGGTCAAGGCCGTCTTTGAAGCAAAGCCGGCAGATCCCGTTGAGCCAACGTCAGCTGATCCGGTTACTCCGGCAGAACCTGCTGAACCTGCTCCTGTAACAGTAGAGCCTGCAACCCCGGAGCCTGCTGTTGAACCTGCTAAATCCACAGGTCCTTTCACATATGCAGTTGTGAGCGGCGGTGATGTGACCTGGACAGAAGGAGATCCTGATCTGGTGGTTACCGTAAAGAGCGATGAAGACGGCGATCACAGCTTCAACCGTTATGAATATTCAGCTATAGACGGCACTAAACTTACTGATGAGCAGGCACCTGCTTCGAGCGGAAGTACAGTAATTACTTTTAAGAGCGATCTTCTTAAGACATTGAGTGAAGGAAAGCATACGATCCTTATCAATTTCTCGGATAATTCGATTACTACGACAGTAACGATCGTTAAGAAGGCAGCAGGAACAACTGATGTACCGTCAACAGGTGAGATGATCGGGGTAACGGCAATAGCAGGAACGGTCATGATACTGTCAGCCTGCAGTATGCTGATACTCATGCGGAATAAGAAACGCGAAGAAAAACAATAAAAAAGCAAACTGCCAACAGATCAAGAGTTTGTTGGCAGTTATTGTTTTAAAAGCTTTGTTTTTCG
>JAILHX010000060.1 GCA_024695565.1 Saccharofermentans sp.
GTGTTGATCGCTTCTTCATCTGTAATGATGCAGATGTCGTCGTAAACATTTGTGTCGAGGATTCCCGGGATCAGGCCGTCGCCGATGCCCATCTGAACGTGGGTGCCGATCGAGCCGCCGGATAATATTGCCGCATTCTCAGGTTCTGCCGCCCAGATAACAGTTGAAGGATTTGCTTCCTTCAAAGCGTGGCCGATTCCCGTGATCGTACCGCCTGTACCAATACCCGAGCAGAAGCCGTCGATCGTGCGGCCTTCCATGGCTTCGAGGATCTCTTTTGCAGTGTAATCGTACTGCGCTTCGGTATTTGCAGGATTCTCGAACTGCTGGGGAATGAATACATTGGGGTCCGAAGCGGCAATTTCTTCAGCCTTAAGCCTGCACTCGTCGATAGCCTTGCCGATATCGCCGTCGTCGTGGATCAGGATAACTTCCGCACCGTAGTGCTTTACGAGAAGGCTCCTCTCCCGGCTTACCGAGTCAGGCATAACTATGATCGTGCGGTAACCCTTTACGGCACCGATAAGCGCGAGGCCTATTCCCTGGTTGCCGCTCGTGGGTTCCACGATGATGCTGTCCTTGTTTAACTTGCCTTCCTGCTCGGCACGTTCGATCATGTTGAGCGCCGTGCGCGTCTTGATGGAACCACCGACATCAAGGCCTTCGTTCTTAACGAAAACGTCAGCTGCTCCTTCGGGTACTATGTGATTGAGCTTGATAAGCGGCGTATTGCCGACCGCTTCAAGAATGTTGTTGTAGATCATTCGAATTCTCCGCTGCTAAATAATGCACGGAAGATATTATACAAGGTTTTTTAAATAGTTGCAGACTTATATATCTTAATCTCGAAAACCGTGCCCTCGCCTTCCCTGCTCTCACAGGAGATCGTGCCGTTCTGGGAGTTGATTATCTGCTTGGACAAAGACAGGCCGATGCCGTTGCTGTTGGGGTCTGATTTCTCGCCGTGATAGAAGCGGTCGAAGATGTTTGGCAGATCCTTCTTGGATATGCCGCAGCCGTTGTCTTCTATGCGGATGTTGACTGACAGATTGGTCTCTTCTGAAGAAATGGCGATCCTGCCGCCTGATTCGGTGTGCTGCAGCGAGTTCTTGATTATGTTTGACAGGGCCTCCGACATCCAGCGCCTGTCACAGGTAAGTTCGTTATCCGCAGGGATGTCGAGCTCGATCGCAACATCCTTGAGATCAGCTTCGATGGCAATGCCGTCAACGACACCGCCGATCAAATCACTGACACTTACCTTCTCTTTCTTCAGAACGAGCACACCCGCATCGATCTCGGCAAGCGTCAGAAGGCTTCTTACGAGCCAGGTTATGTGGTCTGTCTGATCCTCGATGTTTGCGATGCAGCGACGGCGCTGCGCTTCGTCCATATTGCCGCTCTTGAGCGCATCGGTCATTAGGTTTATCGCGGTGAGCGGTGTTTTTATCTGATGCGAGATATTGGATAGCATGTCAGCCATGTAGGCGTTCTTTTTTACCTCGCCCGAATACTGTTCCTGAAGGGTAGATGCAAGTTTATAGATCTCGGAACGGAGGATGAGCATTTTGCCCTCAGCTTCCATGCCGAGCTCGGGGAATTCGTCACGGTCCTGCACCTTTGTAAGGAACTCTATAAGCTCATCGAGATCCTTTCTGCGCTTTATCTTATCCAGCACGATGTAGATCACCAGAGCGATCATGACAAGAGCCAGGATTGCGGAAACAACAATAAACGGATTCATAGATTAAGCCTGTATCCCTGGCCTCTTATGGTCTCGATATATCTGCCTTCGTCGTCGTTTAACTTGCTGCGGAGTCTCTTGATATAGACAGTGAGCGTATTGTCGTTAACGAAGCTTCCGACATCGTCCCATAAGATGTTTAATATCCTGTCGCGGTCGAGCAGTTCGCCTGCGTTGTTGATGAATACCAGGAGCAGCTTGTATTCCATTGCCGTCAGCTGGACTTCCTCGCCGGAGCGGTACATTTTCGCATTGGTAATATCAATGGTGTTATCGCCAATGGTGCATGTGGACGAAGCAGTTGATTTGGTGCGCTTAATAAGCCGCTTCATGCGCGCAATGAGTTCCTTGATGTGGAACGGCTTTGAGATGTAATCGTCAGCGCCCTTGTCGAACGCCAGGACTGTGTGGATCTCGTCATCCATCGCAGTAAGGAATATTATAGGCATCTCGGAAGTCTCACGCACCTTTGTGCAGATATCCATACCGTTGCCGTCAGGAAGGCTCATGTCCAGCAGGCAGAAGTCGATCTTCCTGCCGGGGTCTTCGCTGTCCAGAATTGCGAATGCTTCACCAACGGAAGAAGCGAGGGTAACTTCCATACCCTCGCCTGTAAGTGCAAGCTTCAAACCTTCCGCGATTATGTTGTCGTCTTCAACCACTAATACCATTGTCAGACACTCTCTCGTTTTATCTCCTCAATTATATCAATCTTGTTTTCGCGTTTTAAGCAACAGATAACCATGAGGAGCACTGCCACAACAATGAATCCGATAAGGATCAGCGTAGCTGCCACCGGGAAACCGATCGTGAAGTAACCGAACGTCCTGATGAGAAACTTACTCAGCAAATAACATACGGCTGCCGTCACGGGCAATGCTATGAGGAACGATCTTATCAGCATGCCTGCACTCTCACGGAGTTCGGTGATAATGAGCTGTCCGAATGTAGAGCCCATAGACTTGAGCATCGCAAAGTTCTTGCGCCTTGATACCATGAGTGCCGATATGGAACTGTAGACGTTGAGCAGACAGATTGCCGATGAGATCAGGGTAAACACGATAAGCACGGTCCTGATGAGAAAAGCAAGGGTCTCCTTCATGCCTGCGGTGCCGGAATCCGTAGAGAAGAGATATATGCTCTCGCCCTGGCCCGACAGCTGCTCTGTAACTAACGCGAGCGTCTTCATCGTTTCTTCGTTATCACAGTTGAAGAACACTTCCGTATTAAGCGGAGTGGAATTAATCTTGTCGATATAACCGGCAACGCTCATCGGAACGATGATATAGAGATTCATGTCGCCGGCGCCTTCGAGATAACCGCTGAGATCTTCAGCGCCTGCCTTGCCGATTACCTTAAAGCTTGCAGGACCGTCGAGCTCAATCTCCGGGAACTCATATTCACTCTCATCTATATCATATTCAGCGGCCTCCGCTCTGGTTAAGGCATACGGATATACATTTATGTCGTCACCCGGCTGAGGTGTAAAAGGATCGTTTATCTCCAGATATTTGAAGTCTCTCAATTCCTGTCCGAAAACGCTGTGCATTTCCGTTGATACTGCAGCACTCGTTACAAGAATGCAGGGCATGTCGTCTTCACCGTAAGATAAAGCGTTAAGGTCTTTTGCCATCTTCTCGAAGTCTTCATCATCAAATGCCAGCACACCGATAGATTCGCGTACATCAGGATCGTCACTCCTGTACATTGAATTGAAATCTTCTCTGCTTAATTCACCTTCCGGATAGTACATGCATACGATCTCATAGAGGTCATCCCAGTATTCGTCACTCAATGTATCGTGATCCACCTGAAGACCGAACATCTCACGTTTGCAAACGACAATATCAGATGTTCCGTCCATGGTTCTTAAACCCGCGATAAACTCATCAGGATCAAGTCTCTCATTTGAACCATGCATCGTCAGATAGTAATCCCTGTCAGAGTAATAACTGAATACCAGAGAGTTATCACGCAGCTTGTAATTGACCATCATGATAAGAAGCGAAGCTCCAAAGTAAACAACGACAGTTACTATGAAGAAGATCGCAACGGCTCTTATGATGCCTCCCGACTTGCTCTTGTCGTTCTTCAAGAACCTTGATGAGAGCATTCTCACGGCAGAACCTGAAACATATTTATCAGGATTTCTGCCTGCCTTATGCCTGGATTTAGAAGCACTCTTATTGCCTCTTATGCTCTCGATAGGACCTACCTTGCTTATCTTATGCGCAGGGATAAGAGCAGATATGAATACTGTCACAACACTGAGCAGGATAACTGCGATAACCGCTGCGGGCTTAACTTCCAGAGCCGGACTGAAACCGGGTAATCCGCTGCTGCTGAAACGGTATAATTTCTGCGCCATCGGGCCTGCAATATTTGCAGCTATCTTAACCACCACAAGACCTGCTGCAAAACCTATGGGAAGAGAAGGCAGGAGCAATACCATTGCTTCAAAATAGACTGAACTTCTCTTCTGTTTTCCCGTAGCGCCGACTGAAGACAACATGCCGAGATATCTGGCTCTCTCGTCATATGAGAGCGCGAAAACGTTATATATCAGCATGACTGAAATCAATGCGATGAGCACGATAAAGAACGCCTGCATTGCGCGCACGATCTTGTTTAAGGAATTCTCAGAAGAACCGCCTGCAAAAACAAGAATACCGTCATTTGAATAGTAGTTCTCATATCCGACCATCTCACGCAGAGTATAGTAGAATTCCGGGGTGATCTTATTCTCGTCTGTCATGAGAAGTGCATTGAATGTGGTGCTTGCAAGAGTGTCCTCATCGACCTTGGAGATTGCCGCATACCATGCACAGCCCGGTTCTTCAAAAACCGGTGTCTCGATTATTCCGACAACAGTGTATTTACCTGCAAATCCCGTCGGTTCATGTATCTCATCGTGGGTCTCATAGAACTTGTCTCCTTCTTCTGTTCCGGGAACGAAGTAAAACATGTTATAAGGCACTTCAACGGTCTCGCCCGCAGGTATCTCGAACATTGGATACTGGAATACGGTGGAAACACCTTCGGCAGTACAGGACATGTATCTCTGGAATGTCTCACAGTCGATCGTATCGCCGATCTTAACAGCCGAACCGTCTTCTATTGCCGATTCGCTGATAACGATCTCATCCCCGTTCTGCGGAAGTCTTCCTTCGACGACTTTGATATTCATCCAGTCCATCGCTTCTTCTGAATATCTTCTGATGTTAAGGAACGGTTTTGCAGGATTGCCTGTCTTGTCAAATTCCGTATACTTCAGGTCTTCCGTTACGCCGACTTCTTTTACTATATCGAGATCCTTGATCTCATCTAATTTTTCTTTGTCGATGTTATAGACTGCAAAGTGATAATAGCCCTTCTGGACCGCAGTCAGATCAACAAAATATCTGTATGCAGTATCCTTACCTATCAGCACGCAGGTAAGGAGCATTACCATAAGCGCGATCCCGACGATTGATATCACCGTGCGCTTCTTGTTCATCTTCATGTGCTTTAAAGTAACAGCATGAATGATCTTCGTGTTTCTCATACTAACTTTTCCTTGATTATCCTGATAGTCCGCTTATCCCCGTTTATTCGCGGCCAACTAAGTCATTGATCCTGATGCGGTCGTCTTTTACGATATGGCCGTCTTCCATGTATATGATCCTGTCAGCCTGAAGCGCGATATTTTCGTCATGCGTGATGAGGATCAATGTCTGTCCGAATTTCTTGTTGGATTCTTTTAAGAGCTCTACGATCTCAGTGCTGTTCTTCCTGTCGAGGTTTCCTGTCGGCTCGTCTGCCAGGAGGAGCTCAGGCTTCGAAAACAATGCTCTTCCGATCGAAGCCCTCTGCTGCTGGCCTCCCGACAGCTCGTTAGGAAGATGGCTTCTTCTATCTTCTAACCCTAAGTATTCAACGATCTTATCGAGCCTCTCCTTATCGGGCTTTCTGCCGTCCAACATGTGCGGCAGAACGATGTTTTCGTCGACGTTTAATTCAGGAAGAAGATTATAGAACTGATATACGATACCGATGTGTCTTCTCCTGAAGATCGCAAGCTTGTCTTCGCTCTGGCTGTGAACGTCAGTGCCGCCTATAAATACTTTTCCGGATGTCGGCTTATCGACACCTCCGATTATGTGAAGCAAAGTTGATTTGCCGCTTCCGGATGCGCCTACGATCGATACGAATTCACCCTTCCCGACCGAGAAAGACACATCATTCAAAGCAACGGTCTTACCATCCCCCGTGCCGTATACCTTGCTGATATTCTCACACTTAAGCAATTCCATTTCCTGTCACCCCTTTGGTTTGATACACAAATACTAACAAATGCGGGGCCCGAAAAAATGAATCCCAAAGTGACAATTTAGTCACTTTGGGACTGATGCGCAAAAATGCTGTCTTAATCAAAAAGTCCCCGGCTCTGAACTGCCGGGGACTCAGATCTTATTGTTCGTTTTTGTAGTAAACGTACTGATACATCTCAATGATCTCGTGGTCTTCGTCGTACTTCGTCTCAACTGCGAGATAGCCGTTGTAACCGTATTCGTATGAGATGGACTGGAAGACTTTGCCGTCTGTTCTGAAGATCGTCTTGTACTTCATGTTTCCGTTCTCATCGAAAGAGTATTCTACCCAGGACTTGCTTGAATCGTCGGCATTAAATGTCTTCTCACAGATAAGGCGTCCTGCCTCATCGTAAGTATACTCGCTCCTGCCGCAGTATTCGCCTCCGCGGTAGAATGCGAACTGGGTCATGTTACCGTTGCTGTCGTATTCATATTCGTTCCTGACTTCGTATGTCTCTCCGGCAGGATTCGACTGCTTCTGCAGAACGGGGTTGCCGTATACGTCATTCTCGTACTCGATCCACTGGCAGATGCTTCCGTCATCATTGTACTCAGTCTCCTTGATCAGGTAGCCGTAGACATCGTACTCATATACATACTTTGTTCCGTAAGATCCGTCGGGATTGATGTATGTCATCTCCAGGCAGTTGCCGGCACTGTCGTAAACACGGGTATAACCGCCCTCGCTCTCACCGTCCTGACCGGTCTTCATGTCAGAAATCAGATTGCCGTATTCGTCATATTCGTAAGTGAATGTATAGCCGTTGTCTCCGAGAGTTGTGTCCTTAACCAGGTTTCCGTGCTCGTCATAAACCCTGTAGTATCTCTGGTGACCGTCCAGATAGACCAAGAGATAATCGTATCCCAATTCTGAGGGCCCTAAAGTCTCCTGTGTTGTCTCCTGTATGGTTGCTGATATGTTGGGATCGATCGTCTCGAACGGTTCGTGATCTTTGCAGGCTGTAAGGCAGCCCATGATCATTACTGTTGCCAATAAATATGCTAGCTTCTTGTGCATAGTTTCTCCGTCTGTCATTTTAACTTAGCATTATGAAGGAAACCTTCGCACCATATACTAACAGATTGTCCCCCGGATTGATATGAGAGATTTTATATGTCTTGACCTGACTATTTCTTAAACGCTTTTACCATATTCACGATGCCGGTTACCATAAGCGCCACAGTTCCGAAGAAGCCTGCCACAGCAGTCCCGTTGACCATAAAATGATTCGGCCTGCCGTAAAATACCGCGAGCCTGTCATACAGTATGATCATTGCTGCTGCGTAGATTACCGCCACAACAAAACAGATAATGGATATGATCAGATTCTTCTTCCTCATAAGATCTCCTGTCAGACGTCTTCGTAAAGATAATACCCCATATCTTCGTCGTATCTTATCTCAAGACCTTCGCGCACCGCTCCGAACATCATCTCGCGCTCATAAACGCCGTAAACTTCATATGCGTTATTATCGGTATCAGTCACCGTAAAAGTCACCGCGACATCAAACGGCTTATCCTTATCAGCTTTGCTGCCGTATGTGGCTTCATTCATCTCGATCTCGAAAATATCGCCCTTCCTGATAGCCTTGTATGTAATATATCCTGTCTGGCCGCACCCTGCATATTCGCCGTTTACCATGACTTCGTAATCTATGAGCATGATGTTCTCGGCGTTGCAGGTAAATCTGATCGTAGCTTCCGGCATCTCGTAATGCATGCCTGACGAACCCCAGCATTCATAACCCGCAGACTCAATATATGAAGGTGTGTAGACATCCTGAAGTCTGGTATCGATCGCCCTTAAAAAGACCGGCTGATCCATGATACCGCCTATGTTTTTAACCATGATGTAGTTGTCATAAGGGTCTTCACCAAGGCTGTAGATGCGAAGATTCTTATCTCCGTCAACATAGCCCAAGCACTCCCTTATCGAATCATTGGACATCTTATCCTTCAGACGGCCAAAGTAAGAATACGTTCTCCCGTTTACCTTGATAGTTGTATCGCCGGTATCCTCGTCATAGACCTGGTCAAATGACTGCGGATTGGGCGGAAGATCAAGGATTTCGTTATTCCCGTTTATCAGCGAGCACCCTGACATAAGGATGGTTCCGCACATTATAAGAGCTGCTAATTTCTGTTTCTTCATTCCTAATCTCCCTCTATCATTACCTTAACGCCATGCGTGGTGCCTTCAGGCGCATTATCGTTATTGGCATAAACGTAGACTGTTACAAAGCTTCCCGCATCAGTGATGGTAATGCTGCTGCCGTCTTCTGAGATAATGCCTTCGCCGTCAGTTATTCCGCTTATCATGCGCACATCATAATTTGAAAAATCAGCCAGATCATCGATATGTATAGTGGCTCCGACCGTGCAGACCACACCGTTTTTATCTCTGATGTGCGCGCAGCGTGATATATAATCCACCGCACCGTATACCATTACAGCGAGCATTCCGCACATAAGCGTCAGAACAGTTCCGGCTGTGATCAGAATGACCTTAAAACTCTTTCTCATTTAGTCATAACCTCTGGTTTTTGATAGCGCTATGATACACCGCACGAATTCGTTTTGCAATATAATTTTATTGATTACCAATAAATTGTTATTGTTTTGCCACAAAACGAAAGGTCCCGCTTAACGGGACCTTATCAGAAATAATAAACTAAAAAAGTGATCTGTCAGCCGGCAGAAGTTACCTCGTGAGCCCGCCGTGGAACACGCATTCATACACCTTAATGTCGTTCCAATAGATCTCCTCATATCCCTGGAACCATGTGAAATCGCCGGTCACGTTGCACCTGTACGTGTATTCGCCGGACTGATATAATTCCGGGCCTCTGTAGGGCATGCGTCTGTCTGCTTTCCGGAGTGACTCTTTAAGAAAATCACCGCTGAACCTGTCGTCCAAAACTCTTCCCATATAGTTCATCACATAGACGGAAGAGCCGCTTTTTGTTATCGATTCCTCGCCCGCAAACTTTTCGCCGCCTACGTAGGAATCATGGTAAGTATATTCGCCTGAAGAATAGCGGAAATCATGCGACGCGGGCCTTGTGGACTCTACTTCATTTGCGAAAGCCGCATAGGTATTAACGTTCGCTTCAAGCCTGAAACCAATTAATTCATCAAGGCCGCCCGCTTCCCCGTCCGCTATCGAGACGGCGCAGTCCCGGTCCTTGACCAGATAATCCACGCTGACATTCATCATGTTGCTGATCTGGATCAGATTGAAAATGTCGGGATAGACCTGGCCTGATTCCCACTTGGCAACAGCCTGCCTCGAGACGCCGAGTCTGTCGGCAAGTTCTTCCTGGGTAAAGCCCTTGTTCTTTCGAAGTATCTGAAGTTTCTCGGAAAAGATCATTATTGTCACCTCCGAATCAATCTTACAGAATAGAACGGATCAATAACATAAATCATCAGTTGCGGTTTTTCTACCGCTGTTATACATCATCAGTAACGATACTGGCTCACTGCGAAAATAAGCAGCATCATGAACAGTATTCCGACGATAAGACCAACTGCAGACAGCACGATGCAGACAACTGACCATTTGCCCTTGCGATTAATGACCTTCGCAGCGATCGACAGACCGAGGCTGACCAATAGTGCAACAGCGCACATGATAAGCACCGACTGGCAGCCGTCCATCGTTCTTACATCCTGGCGCACGCCATACGCCGAGCCGAACCAGATGAGCATAGCTATCGGAGATACAATGCTGCTTAGAACGAAAAATGCGGTCGCAAGTCCGCAGAATACTGTGGAAATGTCTCTCTTCTTCTGATCAGGCATAATGTATCTCCTCTCCAGTCTTATTGCTCTATTATATATCCCTTATTCAAATTCACACAAAACGTATTTCTCATCGCGGATAAAACGCATAAACAAAAAAGCCGAGGAACATAAGGGCCACAAAGGCAATCATCGCGATTATCATTAAGCCTGCGATGATCAAACCTATGATAAAGAAAACCTTGATCCCCGTTTTGACCTTGCGGTGTTCCCTTTTGGCCTTAACGCTGTCTACGATGAACAGGACTACAGGCACAACGACAGCTGCCGTGAGAAGTCCTGTCAGACCCGTTTCCAAAAGCATTACCAAATAATCTGATACAACTTCCATACTCTGATATCTCCAATTAAATACGAATCATCAAATCGTTCCTATATTTATACTATACAAACGGTAATTATCAAATTCAGACTGACGATTAGTTCCAAAACGTGATCAGGATCTGCAAGAACACATAAGATATAGCGATTAATCGTACACGTTCTACTATTATTGTCATTTTCTCCTCAAAGATATTCGTATTAAATTTACTATAAGGATTACTAAGTAGATGGTATGAATGGTTATGGATGTATTGAAGAGAATCCTTGATTTGCGAACAGAAAGAGGCTGGAGTGAATATAAACTTTCAGTCGAATCTGATATTCCGCAAACTACCATCTCATCCTGGTATCGGAAAAATGTCTGTCCGACAATCCCTTCCCTTGAAAAAATATGCAAGGCTTACAATATTACCATGACGCAGTTTTTCAATGACTCTGATGAGTATGTAAGCTTAACTGAGAACCAGGCCATACTGATAGAACACTTCAGCAGACTGGATATTGATCAGCAGGAAGCTTTGCTTAAGTTTTTAAAGTCGCTGTAACCGCTGGTTCTAAAAGCCGGTTTTCTTACTTTTTTCAGATATGCCGATACAAAATGCCTTGATCATTTCTGAATCTTTCATGCTATATCCCTCCTATATAGATTCCCGGCAATAATCCGGGCATCTACATAAAAGGTTTTTATGTTTTGACCTTATGGGAACATTAACTGTTTTATACTATGCATTAATAGGACAGGCGCCGTTTCCGACGCCTGTTCGTTTTGTCCTAGAATTACAAATAATGAAAGGAGCAATTATCATGTTTATCAGTTGCATCTTTTTTCTATTCTTTAATTTTGCTGTTGATAGATGAAAGTGTCTTATTTCTCTTATGATTCTGAAACAATCCGACTACGTTTAAGAAATTGCCAGTTCTTGCACTTCTTCGAATGCCATCAAGATTTGAAAGCATATCAGACTGGATGTCATTTCCTTCTTGAATTGCTGAATAAATACCAACAAAGCCATCTCTTAAATCTCTGCGCATATCATCAACATGAACTTGGATATTGACCAATTCTTCCTTAATTTCTTTGTTGTTAAGCAAGTCAATAGCTCTCTCTATATCGTGTTCAGACGTGCTCATATCTTCATAAATCCAAGCGAGTCTTTCAATATTACGGTAGGAACTTGGTATCAATTGTGTTGTAGTATAAAGCGTATCCAAAGCTTCAGTATTTTCACTAAGATCTTTCTGAACAAAAGCAATCATCTCATCTTGCTTTCCCTGCCAAACAGCTAATTCATTTTTATAATTTGGAACTACTACATTATTGTAATTATCCATCGCATCGTCATATTCCTTTTGAACAGCTTGGCACTGAGCTTCATAATTTGCTTTAATCTCTTGATTCTTCTGTTCTGTTGCTTGACTTGCAGCAATGCATTCATTCTTATATTCTTCAGAATTTTTCACATCTGAATAATAAATGTTATATTTCTTTTTCTGCGTAAGGAATGTGAATAACGCAAATGCGGCTATTCCCGCACTGATTAATGCGAAAATGCCAAATACAATATTGACTACAATATTGACTGCCTTGTATTCCTGGAATGTCGTGACAATAGATAACCAAAAAGCCAATAAAACTGCAAACTGAGCCATCATAACGATGAGCCAAACGAGAGCCTTCGGTATTTTTGCTTTTTCACTCAACCAATCAGGGAAAGACTTAGCCTTCGGTTTGGGAGGTATGTGCTTTACATATTTAGGCTCTGGTACTGAACCAATTTTCGGGGCATCAGGCTGTCGCTTAAAACGCTGTGCCTTCAACCGAGAAAGCTCTTCGTTCTCAATGATAATAGCGGCTTCAAGTTCTGCTGCCATACCTACAATGTTAGCCTGTTCCTCGCGAGAAAACTTACTCATATTCTATACCTCCTTCTCAATCGCTGGATTAATACTATTAATAATATTATAAATCGTAATAGTAATTACGATATTAATCATTATTGAACATATTGTTACTTCGTATAATCGCAACTATAGATACGAGAAGTACGAGGAATGGGAGATGAAAAAAGAGAAAGCCTCTTTCGATGTGTTAAATAGGATACAGGCTGAAAGGCAAAAAAGAGGTTGGACAGAATACACTCTGGCTAAAAACTCAGAGCTGTCTCAATCGACTATTTCTTCGTGGTATCGAAAAGATCTTGAACCGTCATTGACATCATTGGAGAGAATATGTAACGGTTTGGGAATAACACTTTCTCAGTTCTTTTCTTCTGAAGAATATACTGGCGGTTTATCCAGCGAACAGATAAGTTTATTAGAAACTTGGGAAAGACTTTCTCCAGAACAACGATGTGCTTTATTGGCACTACTGAAAAGTTTTCAATAACGATTAAATCATTTTGAAGTGCTTCAGCGCTTCTGTAATAGCCTTCTCCTTTTCAGGAGTGCAATTCGGCTGTCGCGAATTCTCCGACTTGGGATGATAATAGTTTTCTCTCTCAATAATTCCGTGCTTATGCTTTACTTGAGCAATATTCAACTTAGATACATGAAGACCGGTATGCTCCTAAACATAATCCTGAATCTCTTGATAAGTGGCTTTTGATTCAGCAGCCGTAATATCGAGATTAGACATTTAAACAGTCACATTGATTTTAGTGCATTAGAAATTTTGGATAAGACGACTATCGTCTCGAGCATATCCGAGTATTCCAAGGAAATCTCTCTCCCTGTCCCCCCATTAGCTGTGGGGATAGGGAAATTGAAAACCAGACTTTTTAGATATGTTCCATCTTTCCGCTTTTGCGGGTATATTTCTATCTTCTCAAGGAAACTTCTGAAGAACTGTTTCTTTTCCATAGGATCAAAGCTGTCATACAAGTCATCAAAAGCAAGAAGAGCATTATATATATTCTCCTCTGTCATCTGTTTTTCCCGTATGCTTTTCAACTGAACTTTAACCTCTTCAATCTCGTTCTCTACTTCAAGCATTGTATCGTATTGTTTATCGCAACGCATCTGTAAATCCGTAATTTTTCGCTCATACATAGCATCATCATACGGCAATTCATCCATTTGCTTTTCCAAACGGTTCTTGGTTGTTTCTGCCTGGCGAAGCATTCCCTGAAGTGTTTTATACTTTTGATCCAACTCCGTCGTATCAATACTTGATCCTAT
>JAILHX010000073.1 GCA_024695565.1 Saccharofermentans sp.
CTTATCGTTTTCATCAAAACTCTTTTTCCAGAACAGATATGGATTTTTGTGATATGAGAAAAAGAAGTTTTTCAAAGTAATACCGCCTGCCGGATCCGGTACGGTAAGATCAAGTTTGCAGCTGCCGTCGCAATCACACTCACCGCCGCATCCCGGTGTAAGAATGTCAGCTACCTCCAGCGGCCGAAGCTTCAATTCGTTTATCTTCTCTTTTCCGAATGATGCAAATTCTTCTCCGCTCCATTCATGCGCAATATTTCCGTGATCCATGTAGATGACACGGTCAACAATGTCCTTGAGATACCAGAGCCTGTGCTCGGAAATGACGATAGTCTTGCCCTCGTCTTTCCACATTCTTATCTGTTCTGCAAGCTTTTTTATCGCACCTTGATCGAGATTTGAGGACGGTTCATCCAATAGTATTATCTCAGGCAATAACGCTGATACAGACGCGCATGCAATACTCTGCTTTTCGCCTCCCGACAGTTCGAAAAGACTTCTTCCGAGAAGCTTTCCGATATTCATCTGTTCAACAACCGTTTCTTTCCGTTTAAGTATCTGCTCCGGATCAAGCCCGATGTTCTCAGGTCCGAAAACGATCTCTCCGTCGGTGTCTATTGAAAAGAACTGGCTTCTCGGATTTTGAAAGACCGTGCCCACGACGCCTGCAAGTTCGTACAGCTCAGTATCAGAGATCACATGTCCGGCCACGGTTACTTTTCCCTCAACATCACCCTGATAGTAGTGAGGTATCAGGCCGTTTATCAGTCTTAGTATCGTTGTCTTTCCTGATCCGGATGCACCTGTAAGGAGCAGTGTCTCTCCCTTAGTGATAGTCAGCGAAGTATCGTTCAAGAGTCCTTCTTCAGAACCCTTGTACTTGAAACTAACGTGCTCTATTTCGATTACGTTCTCACTCATAAGAAATACTTGAACAATACGAATATCACTGCAACTGCGGTAAACATAGTTATCAGGATCCAATCAGAGATGCGGAGTTTTAACTCCTCTACACTGGTCCTCTTCACCTTCCCGCCCAGGCCTCTTGTGATCGCGGCCGCGGATAGTTCATCTCCAATGTTCACGCAAGAGAACAGGAGAGGGATCATGCGGTATTCGATCATCTTTGCTGCGTTCCCGCCGCCAAGAGCGATACCGCGCATCTTCATTGCATCACTGATCGCCGAATACTCTTCCTGGATAGTCGGAAAGAATCTCATGACAACCGCCAGAGAGATGGTTATACCGTCAGGCACATGCATCTTCTGCATAGCCGACATGAACTCGTCGATCTTTGTTGTTCTGACTACATACCATGCTGTTATCAGGCACGGCATAAACTGCACCACGATGCCGCTGTATCCCGTCACGAAAGTTTTGAAAAACGACGATGAACTCTCCGACAGGAAACAGAACGTCATTACCAGTGCCGCGGTATACAGGAACGTAAAACCGAATGCACTTGTATACTTCTTCTCAATGACAAGAAGTATGATCGGTATCAATGTCATTAAGATCCTGACTATCCAAAGAAACGGCGTTGTTGCACTCATCATGACGACCGCCGAGACGATCAGTATCATGTAGAGCTTTGTGCGCGGATCAAGCTTCATCAGACGATGCCGGCCTTCTCGAAATGTTTCTTAACGACAGCCTTGCCGATGACTGCTCCGATCAATCCGAATACAAAGCAGAGAACGAGAAGGATACCGATAGTCTTATAGTTGATTGCAAGGAACAGATTGTTGCAGTATTCTGCAGAGTATCCGCCGTCAACCAGGTTCTTTCTGTAGTCCTCAGCTGTAATGACTACAGGGAAATAGTTTGCGCAGATCCACAGGCAGAAAACACCGTAACTGAACATTGTCTTCTTAAAGCTCTTATACTTTCCGGACTTCGCGATGAGGTCTGCGATAACGCCTGCAAGGATGATGAGCGGAGCTCCGAGGAATCCCATACCCGTTACGAACATGATGATCGCTATCAGCACTGACATGATGGTGATCATGCCGAACTTCTGCACCTTGGTGTAGAAGAGCATCATGGGGATAGCGCCTACCAAAGGGATCATAATTACATAAGACGCAACGATGAACGGATGAATATATCCAAGCATTCCGCACGCGAATTCAACGACAAAAATGATCGCTGTGAAGATACCTACAGTAATAAAATCTTTTGCTTTCAATTTATTGCTGTTTGCTGTTGTTTCCGAACTCATATTTATCTCTCCTTTGCCCTGCTGTTAGCCGTTGCTAACTATATCATCAGCATTCCACCTTGTCAATCAAAATCACTTGAAATATAAGCTTTTCGTGAAAATGACAAGACCGCCTCATTTTTGATTGAGACGGTCTTGCCAAATACAAAGGAAATCTATTTATGTGAGAATGTTTTTATGCTAATGCTGCGCCGAGTGCCTTGCATGCGTTTACGGCATCTGCGTCAGGATCGTTGTTTGCGGTTACGGAATCACAAGCAAGTACTGCTCCTGCGTTCTTGCATCTGTCTTCCCAGTCTCTCATCCACTGACCGTCTCCCCATCCGTAAGATCCGAACAGTGCGATCTTCTTATCCTTTAATGCTGACTCAACTCCTGAGAACATCGGATCGAATTCTGATTCTTCCAGAACTTCATCACCCATTGCCGGACAACCGAATGCAATAGCGTCAAACTCTGCTACCTTTGATGCATCAAATCCAGAAGGTGAAACTACAACTGCTTCAGCACCGGCACCCTTGATGCCTTCTTCAACTGCCTTAGCCATTGCTTCGGTATTACCTGTACCGCTCCAGAAAACTACTGCTACTTTACTCATATGATCACCTCACATTATTTATTTGCTACAGACTCAAACAACAAGCTGTTCGAGTGTTCTGCCTTGCTTTAACATCTGCCCGTATATTTCCGTGCATTTCTTGAATTTTCTGAATGCCCGCCTTGCATTCTCAACATCCGAATACACTTTCCAATATCCGACTTCGTAAAATCCTTCATTTGGATTGTTAATGAATCCGTCAACATCGAGCGGAGGATAACCTAAGAAAAGGCCGATTTCGTGCGGAAATTCAGGGGATGAATTCAGTCTTCTAGCAAGGTCAACGACACAACGGTCAGCATTCCATACCGTATATCCGAAACGCTCGAGAATGCTTGCGGCAAGAGGGTCCTTAAGGTCGTGCTCGAGCATGTCCGGACGGTACAAGTATATAAGCGCATATTTCTTACTTACTTTAAGCGGAATAATACGTATACCCTTGTTTCTCATTGACCTGTTGAAAAGAGCGATATCGTGCCTGAAATCAGCATCGGAAGAAATGCTCACATTGAAAAGACTGCCGGTCTTTATACCCGCCAGTGTCGGTGCGCAGTTTCTTACGATCTGGTCTTCGGACATTGCCGTTCTCCTTTCAGTTAGCCATGGCTAACTATACCATTGAGATACAGACCTGTCAACCTCTCAAATGCCTTTTTGTCTATAAGTTAGCTTTGGCTAATTTCCTTATTGACACCTCGAAAACCGTATGTTATAAATTGTGAGTTAGCACTTGCTAACTCGAATAAATCATGTTCTTCCGCCGGGGTCGTGCTCTCTTTTAGATCCCGGCGGAAGGTATGAATGAAAGGACATGTTATATGACTGAATTGATCATTGAGAAC
>JAILHX010000007.1 GCA_024695565.1 Saccharofermentans sp.
AGTTTGCTTGGGGTACCAATGCTTACTTCCAGAAGCCTACACCTACCAAGGCACCTACTGCTCAGTACACTTACAAGTTCGCAGGCTGGGATAACAAGGTAACCCTGGTAACAGGTGATGTTACTTACACAGCTGTTTACGATAAGACGGTCAACCAGTACACGGTTACATTCGTAAATGCGGACGGTAAGGTTCTCCAGACAGGACTCGTTGACTACGGTGCAATGCCTACATATGACGGTGAGACACCTGTCAAGGCTGCGACAGTTGAGTACACATATACTTTCGCAGGCTGGGATAAGGAAATCACAAAGGTACAGGGCGATATCACTTACACAGCTACTTATTCTGAGAAGAAGTTTGAGAAGGGTGATATTGACTACGTATACTTCAAGGTCATGTTCAATTCCAACGGCGGTTCCGATGTCGTAACCCAGCTCGTTCAGGACGGCTACACAGCAACGATCCCTGATGATCCGATGAGAGAAAGATACAACTTCTCTGGCTGGTATCTCGATGAAGACCTAACTAAGCCTTTCAGCTTCTCAACGCCCATCACATCTGATATTACTCTCTATGCTAAGTGGGTCAAGGGCGTTCAGGAAGAAGTTACGGTCACATACGCTGTAGTCGGTGACGGTACGGTCAAGTGGGAAGCAGGCAGTTCCGAAGGCGTAGTGATCACTGTTGACCGCAGCCAGGATAACGATACCGGTGCTGAGCACTTCAAGAGCGTTCAGATCGATGGTGAAGAAGTCGCATACTTCAACTATGAGGTATCCGAGGGCAGTGCAACCATCACACTGAGTACTGACATCCTGAAGGATATGGCACCCGGAACATATAAGGTTACTATCCTGTTTGATGACGGTCAGGCAGAAGTTGACCTCGTTATCGAAGGCGGTGAGACTCCTACAGAGGGAGTAACAGAAACTCCGACAGAAGCAGGTGATCCTGCAACAGGAGATGATGGTGGTAATACAACAGGCCCTAACTACATAGGTCTCTGGATCGCTCTGGGTGTTGTTGCTCTCGTATGCATCGCAGCTGCACCGATCCTCATCATCAAGCGCCGCGGCGTTAAATAATAGTAGTTATTATTATTAATTAGAGGGACGGGATTGTGATCCTGTCCCTCTTTTATTATTTGCAGATTCTGTGTTATAGTGTGCGACAGATTAATTTTGTTTAGAGGGAAAATGAACGAGATAAAGACATTTGCAGATCTTGACCTGTCACCTGAGGTCATGGATGCGTTAAAGAAGATGGGCGTTAAGAGACCCACCACGATACAGCAGAAGGCGATACCGCTTCTTATGGACAACTACAGTGTTATCGCTAAGGCTCCAACGGGAACAGGAAAGACATTCGCGTTCGGAATCCCGATCCTCGAATACCTCGATATGGAATCGAAGTCCGTGCAGGCCCTTATCCTGTGTCCTACAAGAGAGCTTGCATTGCAGATCACGACCGAGCTTAAAGGACTTGCAAAATACATCAGGGGATTTAAGGCAGCTGCCCTTATCGGCGGCCAGAGCATGAGGCTGCAGACAGAGAAGATACAGAAGAGACCACAGGTCGTTGTTGCAACTCCCGGCCGCCTTTTGGATATGGTCCAGCGTAAGCTTGTGGACATCTCACAGATCTATACCATCGTTCTGGATGAAGCAGATGAGATGCTCAAGATGGGTTTTATCAACGATATCAGGAAGATAATGAACATAACGCCAAAGGATAAACAGATAGCGCTGTTCTCGGCGACGATGCCCCGCGAGATCCAGAACATCACCTGGGAATTCATGCAGGAGGCAGCCGAGATAGACGTAATGCCTAAGGCGGAAGATCACCCTGATATTGACCAGTATGTCGTTGACTGTCCCGAGAAGGATAAGCTCAAGACGATCATTCAGATAATGGCAAAAGAGGACCTTACAAAGGTGATCGTTTTCTGCAACACAAAGGTCACTACATCCAAGGTAGGTGAGATGCTGACTCAGGCAGGCGTATCTGCGCGCGTTCTTCACGGCGATATCAGCCAGGGTGCCAGGAACAAAGTCATGGACCAGTACAGGGCAGGTAAGTTCGACGTGCTCGTGGCGACGGATGTCGTTGCCAGAGGCATTGATGTCGATGATATCGAGGCAATATTCAATTATGATATTCCGAAGGAGAATGAACTCTATCTGCACAGGATAGGACGTACGGCACGTGCCGGCAGATCAGGCAAGGCCTATTCGCTGGTCGCATATCTGGACCGCCCGAGAATGGAAGAGATAATCCGTTATACGAAGATAGATCCTTCGGTATACGAAGTCTGATCGTTTTCGAGAACTTGACTTAGCCCTGAATCTTCGGGGCTTTTTTAATGATTCCCTTATAGGCCGTAGGCGTCAGGAATACGATGATGGGCATGAGTTCCAGTCTTCCTGCGAGCATGTCGAAGATGAATACCCACTTCGATACATTGGAGAAGAATGCGTAGTTCTGAGTAGGTCCTACGAGTGAGAGACCGGGTCCGATGTTGTTGAACGTAGCCGCAACTGATGAGAAGATCGTGACGAGGTCGTGGCCTTCGAACGAGACGATAAACATCGATACGGCAAAGATAACAAGGTAGATGAAGAAGTAGAGGGCAACGGAGCGCTCGACATCGGTGTCGATGGGCTTGCCGTCTACGTGGATCTTCTTGACTGTCTTCGGGTGGATGTAGGAATTGATCTCTCTTTTGACCGTCTTGAACATGATTTGGAATCTGGCGACCTTGATACCGCCGCCCGTTGAACTCGCGCAGGCGCCGATGATCATGAGGGCGAGCAGGATGAACCTCGCAACGCTCGGCCACAAGTCGAAGTCAGTTGTGGCAAAACCTGTCGTCGTGATTATGGTCGATACCTGGAAGAAGGAATGTCTTAATGCCTCCCAGAAATCACTATAGATGCCCGTGCTCAGGACGGAGAAGCAGATAATGCCGGTGGCAACAGCGACAATGGCCAGATAGACCTTGATCTCGCTAACCTTGAAGGCCTTGGATATCTGCCTGGTAGTGATGTAATAGTAGAAGTTGAAGTTAGCGCCGAAGACCAGCATGAAGACTGCGACGATCCACTGGATATGTGCGCCATAGGAAGCAAAGCTGTCGTTCCTGACGCCGAATCCACCCGTACCTGCCGTACCAAATGCCGAGCAGATACTGTCGAACAGAGGCATTCCGCAAGCGAATAAGATCACGATCTCGAGAACGGTGAGCGCGAGATATATGTAGTAAAGCATCTTTGCAGTGGATCTTACCTTCGGAACGATCTTGCCGACGGAAGGTCCGGGGCTCTCTGCCCTCATGAGGTTCATGTTGGATCCGCCTGTCATGGGAACGACCGCAAGAAGGAATACGAGAACTCCCATACCGCCGATCCAGTGAGTCAGTGAACGCCACAAGAGTGATGTGTGGGACATCGCTTCGATATTTGTTAAGATGCTCGCACCGGTCGTGGAGAAGCCCGAAGCAGTCTCGAACATCGCGTCCGTGAATGAAGGGATCTCATTCGTGAGCACGAACGGAATACATCCGCAGATACTTAATAAGAGCCATGAGAGAGCCGTTGCGACACAGCCATCCTTCAGGAAGATGGTCATGTTATTCGGTTTCTTAAATGAGACCAGGAATCCTGCAAGCATGTAGACCGCGGCCAGGATAACATAGCAGAGGACCTGGCCCTCACCATATATGAGACCACAGATTACAGGCAACAGCATAAGGGCCCCTTCTATGAGGAGCACTTTGCCCAGGATGTAGATCAGCATCTTTATGTTCATCTTAGAATATCGGTCAAAGCTGTGAAACCCTTATTCTTTGTGACGATCATGACGCTGTCGCCGACTTCGATTGAATCGCTGCCGGTAGGGATTATGATCCTGCCGGAACGGTTGATGAACGATACGAGAGTGTTAGGTTTGAGCTTTAAGTCCTTGAGCTGCTTGGATGTAACGTTAGAAGGTTCGTTTACCTTGAACTCAATTGCTTCTGCCCTCTCGTCGAAAAGGTGATACATTACTTCGATATTGCTTCCGATTGAAGCCTGTCTTGCACGTGCATAGGTGATGATCGCCTCTGCCGTGATCTGCTTGGGATATATAACGCTTCCGAGGTCAAGTCTGTTGATGACGTCTGTGAAGCTGATCTTGTTGATCTTCGTAACGGACTTGATGCCCTTGGAGATCTGTCTGGCAAAGAGCGAGAGCATGATGTTCTCTTCGTCGATACCGGTAAGTGCCACGACTGAATCAATGTCTCTGATTCCGGACTCTTCGAGGAGTGCCTCATTGATACCGTCGCCGTTGATGATGGTAGCCTTGGGCAGGAGCTCAGAAAGCTCGTCACAGCGGTTAATATCCTTCTCGATGATCTTAACGTCGATACCGGTCTTGATCAGCTGGTCAGCGAGGTAGTAAGCAGACTTGCCGCCGCCGATGATGATCGTGCTGCTAACGGACCTGGTGTTGAAGCCGATGGACTTAAGGAATGAGTGACATACTTTTCGAGTTGCGACAAAGGAGATGATATCTCCTGCCGAGAGCTCGAAAGAACCGTTAGGAATGGTAACCTCGTCGCCGCGCTCAACGCCTACGATGAGGATGTCATTGGTGTAATTGCTTCCCAGGAAAGCCACTGTCTTTCCGTCAAGAACGTTGCCTTCAGGGATCTTGATCTTAACGATCTCCGCTGTTCCGTGCGCGAAAGAATTGATGAGGATCGCAGCAGGGAGATAGAGGATACGGGCCGCTTCAACGGCTGCCTCGTACTCCGGGTTGATGATCATCTCAAGACTTAACTTCGAACGGAGATAAGGGATCTCCTTGCCGTAGTCAGGATTTCTGACACGCGCGATCGTCGCGAGATTCTTATTGAACTGCTTTGCAATAGTGCAGCAGAGCAGGTTGAGTTCGTCTGATTCGGTAACCGAGATGAAGAGGTCTGCAGTAGCAACACCTGCTTCTTCAAGCACTTCGTGGCTCGCGCCGTTACCGATGATCCCCATGCAGTCACAAAGGTTTGCAAGCTCTGTCAGTCTCTCTACGTTCTTGTCGATGATGACCAGGTCATGACCTTCTTCTGCAAGTCTGTTAACGAGCGTATCGCCGACTTTGCCGGCGCCGACTACGATGATCTTTAATCCTCTTTTGTGCATTCCAATCATAAGCCAAATAACTCTCTTATCGCATCCTTGTTAACCTCGGATCCGATAACGACGATCTTGCCGGTAACGTCGGAAGCGCCGTTCCTGACTTCTGCCTCTTCAGGTACGAAGTCAAAGTGGATCCAATTGCCGTCCTCTCCTGCTACGATGCCCTTGGAGCGGAGGATCATGCCGTATTTCTCAGCGTCATCCAATGCTTTCAGAGCATCTTCGATCTCTGCCTTTGTGAACTTCTTTGATGTCTCGAATCCGATGGAGTCGAAAACCTCATCTGCGTGGTGGTCATGATGATGGTGGTGATGATGCTCGTGCTCGTCATCATCATCGTCGTCATCGTGATCGTGGTGATGGTGGTGCTCGTGTTCATGCTCATCTTCGTCGTGATCATGGTGGTGATGATGCTCATGCTCGTCGTCATCGTCGTCGTCATCATCGTCGTGGTCGTGATGGTGATGCGCCTTGCATTCTTCGCATTCGCAGTCCTCGCCATGCTCGTGGTGATGGTGAGCGTGCTCGAGCTCGTGCTGTTCTGCCTCGAGAAGTGCTGCTGCCATATCAGCTGCAGTAATGGGCTCTTCGATAGCCTTGAGGATCTGAACTCCTGAGAGGTCATCCCAGGGTGTAGTGATGATCTGTGAGTGATCGTTGATCTCACGGATAAGAGCGACAGCCTGATCGAGCTTATCCTGAGCGATGTTGCCTGTACGGCTCAATATGATCGTTCCTGCGTACTTGATCTGGTTCTCGTAGAACTCCTTGAAGTTCTTTAAGTAGATCCTGCACTTGGAAGCGTCGATAACTGTAACTGTTCCGCAGATCTCAGTGCCTTCAACGCGCTTAACGGCTGCCACTACGTCAGAGAGCTTGCCTACGCCGGAAGGTTCGATGAGGATCCTATCAGGTGCGAACTGGTCGATAACGTCCTTCAATGCCGTACCGAAGTCTCCTACGAGGCTGCAGCAGATGCAGCCGGAATTCATCTCGGTGATCTCGATGCCGGACTCCTTAAGGAAGCCGCCGTCGATACCGATCTGGCCGAATTCATTCTCGATAAGAACGAGCTTAGCGCCGTTATATCCGTCAGCGATAAGCTTCTTGATCAATGTTGTTTTGCCTGCTCCCAGAAATCCTGAGAAAATGTCTACTTTTGTCATTAAAAAAGCCTCTTTTCTATTGTCAATTGAAATAAATAACTTCGTTATCGGGTTTGCTCGTGATCGCGTAGTCCTCTACCGTGAGGCAGGGAACGTCTACCTTGCCGCCCTGACCGTCATCGTCCTGGAAATATCTGACCATTCCCGTAACCTTGAGCCACTGGCCTGCAGGGAAGTTGGACTTGTATTCGTAGAAGCAGAGGATACCCATCATCTGGATGTCAGCAGCGCAGCACGTGTATGCCTGTCTCTGAAGCACGAACGCACGACCGTTGAATTCTCTTAAGATAACGGCCTGGCCGATCAGGCTGACTCTCTTGCCGTTATAGCGGCCGACATTATCCATGGCATCCGTGTAGAACAGACCGAAGTCTTCTGCCGCTATGGCGCAGGGATTCTGCTTGAGATCGAAGGGAAGATGGTCTTCGATCCTGATGATCTTATTGTCCTCACCGAGGAAGTTGATGCTCATGCCGGGGTTAACAGCCTTGACTGAACCTCTGAGCTTGGGGATGTTATCGTTCTCTTCGTCAACTCTGTTGAAGATGACCGTGTCTCCATATCTGAAGTAGTCGGCGAAAAGTGTCTGCATGTTCCTGAAGAAATTGCCGTATGTTGAAGCGTCAATGACTACTACTGAAGCTGCCAGCGCCCAGCGCTCGGGCACGTCGACCTTCTCGAAAAACTCGGCAGGGGATACCGAACCGTTCCATTCGATGAAAACGACACCGGGCTTATACTTAGCCTCGATATCGAATGTCATGTCCTTGTTGACATCGTCTGTATCGCAGTTGATGATGACGGGATCTGCGCCCTCATAGTTCTCCTGCTTATACTCTTCTTCGCCTTCTTCGGTGTTGATGACAACAACCTTGCGGTTCTTGAAATTCTCGCCGCCGATCCATGAACAGATAACGGATGTCTTACCGCTGTCGAGGAACCCGGTGAAAAAATAAACCAGACAATCATCCATAAATAGTGTACCTCTTTATCAGGTAATATTTTGTCCCTGATTTGTTATTATTTCAAGGATAAAAAGATATAAAATCTATTATAAGCATTTTCGAAAATTCGGAGTATTAATGAATTCAGTCAAAATAGGTGACATAAACATCCCAAACCCGATATCGCTCGCCCCGATGGCGGGCTTTTCCAGCCTGCCGTTCAGGATAATCTGCAACAGGATGGGTGCCTCTTACTGCCCGACGGAACTCGTCAGCGCCAGGTCCATCCGCTACAACGGGATCGGCAAGAGCCTGCGCTACATGCGCATCTCGCCTTCGGAGGAAGGCATCACCGCGATCCAGCTCTTCGGCAGCGAGCCCGAAGATTTTGAAGCAGCCATAGAGGCCATCATGTCCACACCTGTTTTGCAGGACGTATCCATAATCGACATAAACATGGGATGCCCCGTTCCGAAGGTCGTCAAGACCGGTTCAGGCAGCGCCCTGATGGAATCCCCGGACAAAGCAGCCGCCATCGTCAAGGCGTGCAAAAAAACGCTCGAAAGCGTTTGCCGCAATGTTCCCGTGACTGTCAAAACACGTATCGGCTACAATGCCGAAGATAAGGGAAAGCCTGATTTTGCGAAGGCTCTGGCCGATGCCGGCGCCGACATGATCTGCGTTCACGGCAGGACCAGACCGCAGATGTATCACGGCGAGAGTTCTTATGAAGCGATTGGCCGCATGAGAGAAGCCGTAAGGGGTTACAATATACCTTTCTACGCTAACGGCGACATCAGCGATGTGGCTTCTGCACGCCGGATCATAGCGGAGACCGGCTGCGACGGCATCATGATCGGCCGTGCCGCCAGAGGAAACCCGTGGATTTTCGAGCAGGTCACAGCAGGACTTGCAGGCAGGGATATTCCTGCAGGACCGGACGACGGCGAGCGCAGGAAGATGCTTCTTGAAGAGCTCACAGGCAGGCTCAAATACCTGCCCGAAGACGTCGCCGTCAGGGAGTTCCGCAGCGTGATGCCCTTCTATATCAAGGGCATTCCCGGCTCTGCAGTGATCAAAGTCAGGCTCTGCAGCGCAAACAGTTTGAGCGAAGTAAAGGAGATATTGGACCTTGCCTGATATTGTAATTACAGTCTTATCGGTCATAGCCGGATGCCTCATGTGCTTTGAGGGTTATAAACTCTTCAGATTAAGCCTCGGGATCGCCGGCGGCGTAGCCGGATTCGTGCTTGCCAAGCTGCTTATCGAGCTTACGGGCTCCTGGATCAACTGGAGCGGGACCGCCAAGATAATAGTCCTCGCTGTATTCACGATAGTCTGCGGCGTATTGGCGTTCACGCTCTATATGAAGGCCCTGATCGCCATCACGACCATTGTATGCGCATTCTGGTTCTACGATGATTTCCAGTTCCTGTTCTCGGGCATCGAGAATTCGGTCCTGAGGGTAGTTCTTACTTATGTAGTAGGATTCTTCGCAGGCATGCTCATTGGAGTTATAGTCTACTATGCCCAGAAGTGGACCATCAGCCTGCTGACTTCTTTTGTGGGTGCAAGACTCATCTCCGGCGTCCTCGCACCTGTGATCTGGTCCGGCGTTTTCTCGGGTCAGTATGCAGGCATCATTGAGCGCCAGGTCATCGGCAGCGGCGTCGAGGTCAACTTCTCTTTGATCAGATTGTTACTCGTTGTGGCCTTTTGTGTGGCAGGATTCATAATTCAGTTAAAAACCCAAAAAAAATAGTTTGACCAAAAAGCTTCGGCTTGTTAAAATCAGGCTGTATACGTATGAAGGAATATGCGCATACACTTAATAACGACAATTTTCTTAATCTATCCCTTATTCCATGTCGAGGGCATTCCGATTTAACGGGATGCCCTCGGCGTGTTATGGGGGATTTTTTGTTGTGTTGGGGTGAGCACCGACTGTAAATGCGTTTTTGTATTTTAGTCTGTATAGATGTTGTCAGATGAATTGTTATGAGGGCCGGTTGTACCGACTGATTTGATGTTTTTGCGGTTTAGTCGGTAGTCTGCGGGTTTTTGAAGCGCCGTAACTGAACCAAACTACCCACTAAATTTGTAAAAACCGTTTTTAGTCGGTAGTCTGCGGGTTTTCGAGCGCCGTAACAGAACAAAACTACCCACTATATTTGAAAAATCCGTTTTTAGTCGGTAGTCAGCGCATTTTCGAGCGCCGTAAACAGAATCAAACTACCCACTAAATTCGATAAAACTCAGTTTTAGTTGGTTGTCTGTGCAGCAGCGGCCAGTGAACGGGGAGAATAACCTATAAAAACCTGGTTTCACAATTTTGCAGGTATTCTACTCGAAAAAAAATCTTCACAAGAGCCTAAAACACACCTGCAAAAACACGATTCCCGAAATCTGTAGGTATTCCCAAAGCGGACTGTATTCAGTTCACCTGGTTGATCGGCCTGCCTGCCAGAAAAGCCTTGAGGTTAGCAGCTGCCATGTCGATCAGGCGGATCCTCGTCTCGACGGGAGTCCAGGCAATGTGCGGGGTGATCACGCAGTTAGGCGCACCGAGCAGGGGGTTATCCTCGAGCATCGGTTCGACGCAGACGACGTCGGCACCGTAACCGCCAAGGATCCCGCAGTCCAGAGCCGCGCGAACGTCAGACTCATTGACAACGGGGCCTCTCGCGCAGTTGATGAGAAATGCCCCCTTCTTAAACCAGCCCAGAGAATCCTTATTGATGATCTCGCGGGTATCTTCGGTCAGGGGACAGTGGAGAGATACGGCGTCAGCACCTCTGATGCCTTCTTCGAGGGGCAGGCAGGTGACTGAAGTGCCCTCAACATCAATGGTTTTGCCGATCAGTAAAGCATCGTGCGGAGTAGCTGTGACCTTCATGCCGAAGGCGGAAGCCATAATGGCGACGCGCCTGCCGATCTTGCCGAGACCAATTATATGGAGCGTCTTGCCGTTAAGCTCAGTCAAGGGTGATAGGAAATAGCAGAACTGCTTTGATCTGCACCAGCCGCCGTCCATGACTGACCGGGTATGGAGTCCGACAAGATTTGTGAGCTCCAAGAGGAGCGCCATGGTCATCTGGGCAGTCGCGAAAGTAGCGTATTCGGGAACGTTTGTTACGACGACGCCGTGCTGCCTTGCAGCTTCGAGGTCGACGACATTGTAGCCGGTCGCGAGTACTCCTATGTATTTGAGGTCCGGGAGCTGCCCGAAAACCTCTGCGTCGAATACCGTTTTGTTTGTAATGGCGGCTTCTGCGCCCTTCATTCTGTCTATCAGCTGGTCTTTGGATGTGTAGTCGTAAGCGATGACTTCACCGAGGTCCTCGAGTCCGCCCCAGGTGATGTCGCCCGGATTTGCAGCCGAGCCGTCCAAAATAACTATTCTCATATATTTGTCCTCCGCTTTGTTTGAGAAGATTTTATCAAAAGAGTGGTAATGTAGTATCAGAAAAACTAAAAGGCGGTCTTATCCTATGTATGTCATATGTTACGGCAAGTCACCCAAGGCTTTGGCAACAGGCAGCAAACTGATAAAAGACATCGGCGGAAGATACGTTACCGGCACGGAACTCATCACCGGCAGTTTTGTTGTGGCTGAAGGTGAGACAAACTGCGCCATAGTAATGATCCTGCCGCTCGAAGCAGCCATCAAGGCGATGGAAGAGACAACTACCGATAAGACGCGCGATCTGCCCGTGATAGCAGTATCTCCCGAAGGCAGATATTCAGCCGTGTTAAGACGCGGTTCGAACTCTTATGAGAAGGGAACTGACGCAGTTTATAAGGCAGTTCTGGAATCCTTGGGACCGTTCTGTTTCTCAGGGTTTGAGAACAACACCGAGATCACAAGCGACCTGACAAGTCTCATCACCAGATACAACATGTCGGTCAATGACGAAGCGATCCTTAACAAGGTGAATGAGAAGATCAATAACGGCGGGAAGATAAATGTTTATACGGATCTGCCGATAGTATTCGCTGACCCCGTAATAGACCCCATGACTTATTCGCTGCACAGCTATCCTTACGACTTAAGAGACGATTTCATCAGGCAGTATAAGGCTGCCAAGTCCGGGAAAACCGGGCCTTCGGTGTTCATTACATGCACTTATCTGGGCGGCGAAGAGGACGACGTCAATCTCATCCTGGTGCCCAAGCTCCTAAGTCTCGGAATCGAGATCAAGGTAAAGACGGATCCGGGTTATTGCCGTCCTGCGATAAAGCAGTCGCTTCTAAATCACCTGCTCAATCCCGATGCGGTCGTTTCGGTGGCTTCAACGTATTCTGCAAGGGACAGCGAGATAATCAAGGGAATCGCGGAAGAACTTAAAGCGGAGGTCGTATCTTATGAGGCTGAGGCGCTCTCGAAAACCAACGTCCCGATGTCTATGACTTTTAATCCCGAGAAGATAAACGATACAGCGACACCGCTGGCGTTCCTTGCGAGCAACAGCGGCACGATCGTCATAAGAAGAGCGACTTCTGCAAAGGGTCTGGTATTCTCGGTTGCGATGAACAGGGAAAACATCATTTTGCCTGAATGAGCCTAAAATACGATATAATAGATATGCGATGTTTTCGCGCAAATGGGATAAAGAACAAATAGATGATCACTAGGAACCACAAAAACGGAGGTAAGTCTATGAAGAAGATAGAAGGGAACAAGCTTGTAGCTCTGTTGATCTCAGCAGGAATGATGACAACACTCCTTGCAGCCTGCTCTGTTGATACCGATGAATTAGGTAAGGGAATAAACGAACTCGGCAATGCTTTCATGACCGAGACAGAGGCTCCGAAGCCCACCGAGACTGAGGCAAGCTCAGAAGAAGCGACGGAAGAGACAGAGACCGAGGTTACACAGGAGACAGAACCTGATGCAACCCCCACGGCTACTCCCACTGCCACACCTTCTCCCACACCGCTCCCGCAGCGCGTTGATTTCTCCGACTATACAGAAGATATCCTTGCTGACAGCTTCGTTGTAGCTGTTGAAGATTTCCAGGAGAGCACTTATGCAGACGGTGAAGACGATGAGCTTTTCGCGACCTTCTCAGGCAACAGACTCGTTGTAACCGAAGCTCCTTCGGATAACGTAAGAGATTCGATCAACATCTTTGTTGACGGCTTCTATGCCGAGGCAGAGGGCGCATACGCCAGAGTAGTTGCCGCTGCCACAACAGAATACAAGCTATCAGGCGTTATTGAAGAGCCTTATGCAGTAACAGTTGAATTCGATTACACGACAAACTCCAGAGTCTTGTCAGTATTCATGAGATATGACGTCACAGGCGGAGACGAGGACATTACGGTTATCGACTTTGCAAGCTTCGACATGCTCTCAGGCCAGTTCATTACTGTCGATGCGATCACAACTGATTCCGATGCTTTCATGAAGGTCCTCACAAATGAATTCGTAAGCGCTTTGGAGGACCAGCTCGAAGAGGAAGAACCTGCTGAGACAACGGTCGAAGAAGAGGACGAGGACGAAGATGAAGACGTAGACGTTGATGTAGACGTTGACGTAGACGAAGACGAGACAGAAGAGACCGAGGAGACAACAGCTGCAACAACTACTGCAACAGAGACAACTGCTGCAGAGCCCGTTGTTATCCCCGCTGCCAGGGACTTCGACGAGATCTTCGTAGCACCCGGCCCCGCAGCTGAAGATGAAGACTCAATGGGCTCCGTCACAGTTTACGGAATAGCTGACGGCAAGCTCTATGTAGCTGTAGTCGATATTGAAGAGGCAGGCCTCGACGGGTATCTTAACCGTTACGGCAAGTCAGTCCTTATCTGACCGGAATAAGCTTCAAATATTTTAATTAATTTAGAAATCCCACAATGTGAGAAGTGTGGTTGTTTATAATGCGATTGAACTTCCACAGGTTGTGGTATAAAATGCTTGCGATATTTTGAAAGCATAAAAAGATTTAACATTTAAGGATAAGAGGAAAAAACGATGATCAAAAACAAGAAGGTGCTTGCGTTATTGCTTGCCTCAGTCGTAGCGGCAGGCAGCATCACAGCTTGCGACCAGCCGGTAACAGATCCGTCTGACACGAGCGAACCGACGCAGGTATCCGTAGAGCCGACAGATACGTCAGCTTCTGAGACAACTCCCGCTCCGGACCTTGACGGTTACGTTGAGAGAACAGTTGCGGAAGTTACCGATGAAGATGACGGCAAGATCATGATCTACGGATACAACACCGAATTTACGGGACTTGCCGAAAAGTATGCCGGCATCACATCTGAAGACTACGACTTCATCGAGATCACAGACAGCGCTGAATATCAGGAGAAGCTTGATGCCGTTCTCTCAGACGGTAACGAAGCTCCCGATATCTTCATCTGCGACGAAGCTTATGCCCGCAAGTATCTAGCTTCCGACAACACGATAGCCATCAACGATCTCGGTATCGACTACGAAGAGATGACGAATATGTTCGACTACACGCTGAGATTTGCCAGCGACGAAGACAACGTCATCAAGGGTCTCGCATGGAAGGCCTGCCCTACGGGCGTCTTCTACAACAGATCCCTTGCAGAAGAGTATCTCGGAACATCTGATCCGAGCGAGCTCGCTGCTTCATTTGCTACATGGGATGCAGTTCTCGAATCTTCCAGAGCTGTCAACACAGCTTCCGAAGGCCAGGTCAAGCTCATCTCAGGCTACACAGAGACATTCGAAGCTTACATGAGCGGCCGCGGGAACGTATGGATCATGGACGGGAGCCTTAACTTCGATCCCACGGTTGAAGACTTCTTTGACTTTGCTAAGCAGCTCTACGATGAGGATCTCACATTCCGTGACGAGCAGTGGTCAGGCGGCTGGAGAGACAGAATGAGCGACAGAACGGTCATTTCGTACTGGGGCTCCCTGCAGTTCGCCAAGTACGAACTGGCTCTCAATCCCGGTGAAGGCACATCCGTTAATCCCACCGCAGGTGACTGGGGACTTACGACAGGTCCCGCTAACTACTACAGCGGCGGATCCTGGGTAATGGCATCCAAGTATTGCGACAAGAAAGCAACTTCCGCAGACATCATCAGAGCAGTCTGCATCAACGAAGACAACCAGAAGGATATGCTTGGCAACGGCGAGTTCGTCAACAATACGAAGCTCATCACCGCTGCAGCAACTGACGACAAGTTCTGCCTCGAGTGGCTCGGCGGTCAGAACCCGTATCCGGTCCTGCTGGCCTCGGCGGAGAACGCATCAGCATCGCTGGCTGAAGTCAACGCCTATGAGTACAACAAGTCGTTTAACTCGGTTGTGGGGCCATACTGCGAAGGGGCATTTGAGTCGATAGAAGAAGCCGAGGTGGCCATGGAAGACCAGCTTGGCGAGAAGGGGCTCATATAGCTTGTAGCGTAATTTGATTTTTGGGGAGGCTGCCTTGCGGGGCAGCCTTCTTTGTGGGGGAGCGGGAGTTTTTTGTGGCTGAGAGGAGGCTTCTTTGTGTTTGAACGGAAGACTTATATGTGGCTGTCAGGAGCCCTTCCTTGTGCCTGACCGGAGGCCGATTCCGCATGGTACGAAAAAGTGACGAAATTCAAAGAAATCGTGTCGCCTACGTGCATTTTTGCGGTGTTTTGCACGAAATTGTGATGAAAACAGCTCATTTCATCATTTTTTCGTACCTGTGTAAATCTGCTCTTCGACGTAGGAGTGCGAAAAACACCTGTTTTCATCACAATTTCGTACCAGGCGCCGCTGCACACATTTGTCTCAGTGCAAAACGTGTCCTTATTTGACAACAATCCGAAAATTGCCAAAATCGGACACGATTTCACCAGTGGTTCGTGTCCTTTCCCGACACTGCTTAGTCTCATGAGTAGAAGGCCCCAAGTAAGTTCCGCATTCTGAGAGCGATTCAATCTCAAGTGATTTTCGCATTCTGACAGCGATTCAATTCAGATTTTGCTATTGTTCGGGAACGTTCTTGTATGCTTTCACATTAAATCCGCCAAAGGTGTCAGGAAGATAATAGCAAGATTTGTAAAACGCACCCTAATAAGCCCGTCAAAAAGCCTTTTTGCGAACGACAAAAAAAGAACACATAACACAGAAAGTTAATATTTACTTTATTTAAAAGGGGTTGGCGATAGTTTATAATAAACGGGTCTTTTAATATTTTTCTCACGGAGGCATAAAACATGAAATTCGGGTATTTCGATGACTCAAGAAAAGAATACGTCATTAACACTCCCAGAACACCTTATCCTTGGATTAATTATCTGGGCAATCAGGGCTTTTTCTCCCTGATCTCAAACACAGCGGGTGGCTACAGCTTCTATAAGGATGCAAGGCTCAGAAGAATCACACGTTATCGTTACAACAACGTTCCTTTGGATATGGGTGGACGCTATTTCTATATTAACGACAACGGTACGATCTGGAATCCCGGATGGTCTCCTGTTAAGACCGAGCTCGATGAGTACGAGTGCCGTCACGGTATGGGTTACACCATCATCGAGGGTAAGAAGAACGGCCTTAAGGCAGAAGTTACTTTCTTCGTTCCCCAGAACTACGACGGAGAAGTTCAGCAGGTAGTCCTCACAAATGAAGGCTCCGAAGCTAAGGAATTCGCGATCTTCTCAATGGCAGAGTGGTGCCTCTGGGATGCACAGGATGACTGCACAAACTTCCAGAGAAACTTCTCAACAGGCCGTGTTGAGATCGAAGGTTCAACGATCTATCACGTTACTGAATACAGAGACAGACGTAATCACTACGCTTTCTATACAGTAAACGACGAGATCGACGGTTATGATACAGACCGCGATGCTTTCCTCGGAAGCATCTACAACGGCTGGGAGAATCCTGAGACTGTTAAGGCAGGCAAAGCTTCCAACTCATTCGCAGACGGCTGGTCACCTGTAGCTTCCCACTATAAGAAGATTACTTTGGCACCCGGCGAATCAAAGACATTGATCTACATCTTAGGCTATGCTGAGAACGATCAGGATAAGAAGTTCGCAGCAGAGAAGCCTGCAAATCTCCTTACAAGAGAGGCATGGGTCCTCAACAAGGAGAAGGCTTATGCCATGATCGACAAGTTCAACACACCTGAAAAGGTTGCTGCAGGTCTTGCTGAGCTCAAGGCTACATGGGACAACCTCCTCAGCATCTTCAAGGTTGATACACCTGATGACAAGGTCAACCGTATGGTCAACATCTGGAACCAGTATCAGTGCATGGTTACATTCAACCTCTCACGTTCTGCTTCCTACTTCGAGTCCGGTATCGGCCGTGGAATGGGATTCAGAGATTCCAACCAGGATATCCTGGGCTTCGTTCACCAGATCCCCGAGCGTGCAAGAGAAAGACTCATCGACATCGCTTCAACACAGCTTAGTGACGGCGGATGCTATCACCAGTATCAGCCTCTTACAAAGAAGGGTAACGCAGACATCGGCGGCGACTTCTCTGATGACCCGCTCTGGATGATCCTCTCAGTTGCCGCTTATATCAAGGAGACAGGCGACTGGGGAATCCTCGATGCAAATGTTCCTTTCGATGACGATCCGGACGGAAAGCACACAATGCTCGAGCACCTCGATGTTTCCTTCTATCACATCGTAAACAACTTAGGACCTCACGGACTGCCTCTCGCAATGCGTGCTGACTGGAATGACTGCATCAACCTGTCATGCTTCTCAGACACACCCGGTGAGTCTTTCCAGACATACACCAATCCTAAGTTCAAGGCAGAGGGCGGCTACTCCAAGATCGCTGAGTCCGTATTTGTTGCAGCACTCTTCACATACACCGGTCCTGCATACGTTGGTATCCTCGAGCACCTGGGCAAGGCTGAAGAAGCAGCAAAGGCTCAGGCTGAGATCGACAAGATGAAGAAGAACACAATGGAATCCGCATTCGACGGCGACTGGTTCCTCAGAGCTTACGATGCTAACGGCGAGAAGATGGGCTCCAAGGAGTGCGAAGAGGGTAAGATCTTCATCGAACCCCAGGGCTTCGCAGTTATGTCAGAGATCGGTAAGGAAGAAGGCGCAGACATCAAGACTCTCAACGCCATCGACAAGTATCTCAACTGCGATTACGGTCTCGTACTTAACAACCCCGCATTCACAAAGTACTACATCCAGTACGGTGAGATCTCCACATATCCGGGCGGATACAAGGAGAACGCAGGTATCTTCACACATAACAATGCATGGATCATCTGCGCTGAAGCTTATGCAGGCAGAGGCGAGAAGGCATTCGAGTACTATTCAAAGATCGCTCCTGCTTTCACGGAAGAGACATCCGACATCCATAAGACAGAACCTTATGTTTACGGTCAGATGATCGGCGGTAAGGACGCGCAGAACTTCGGTCAGGGCAAGAACTCCTGGCTCACAGGTACGGCTGCATGGAACATGGTTGCTATCTCACAGTACATTCTCGGCGTTAAGCCTGAGTTCGATGGCCTCAGGGTAGATCCTTCCATTCCTGCTGCCTGGGACGGCTTCACGGCTACACGTCAGTTCAGAGGCGACACATACGAGATCACGATCAAGAATCCCGATCACGTAAACAAGGGTGTCAAGAAGCTTACGGTTGACGGCGTTGATGTTGAAGGCTGCATCGTTCCGGTAAGCGGCGACGGCGCAACACACAAGGTTGAGGTAGTTCTGGGCTGATATTTCCGGAAAGCCGCAACATTTGAGTTAATTAAGAGCAAGACCCCGTGGCCATATAGACCGTGGGGTTCCTTGCTGAAATAAAGAAACAAAAAAATCTACATTCTCATGGAGGATCAAGATGGGTTACTTCGGTGAAAAAGCAAGAGCAGAAAGGCTTCCTGCCAAGGAACTTCTGATAGACAAGTTCGGTGATACGATCGTTACGGGCGGCATCTCCGCGCAGTACGTGCGCTTCGGCAAGAACCCCGTCGTCGTCGGCATCTCAGGACTTAAATTCGACAGCATGGCAGTTAATCTGCTTGGTTCTGACGATGTTATTTTCGAGCAGTTCTCGAAAACAGTCAGCGAAGGATCCAGCATCCTGCTCGTAAAGAGTGAGAGCGGAATCAAGGACTTCGTCGAGAAGGACGGCGTCATCAAGGACGCAGGCTTCTCAGGAGCTGTCCTCGACAGATGCAGGGAGCTCATCGACAGCACAGATTTCTGGGGCGGCAAGCTTGCCACCAACGGCGAACTGATGTGCGATCCCTCCACACCTTCCCCCGGACCTCACTACTACACGAATATGCTCATCGGTAACCGCATCGGATTCGACTATCCGCTGCAGTCAACACCTAAGAGTGCCGTAGACCGTCTGGGCGGCGGTTCATTCAGATCACATGCCGATACACAGGTTCTCGCAACAAGATGGGACTATCTCCCTGAAGAGAACGGATTCCCGGCAAACAGACAGTTCTATATCGTTGAGAACGGCAAGCAGATCTTCTGGTCAGGTGCAGCAATTGCTGACGGACTTAAGACGATCCGCACGATCCACTCACAGAACAGAACGATCATAAGCTACGAGCTCTCCTGCGGTCTCAAGATCAAGAGAACGATCTTCATCGTTCCCCAGAGAGAGGGACTTCCTGTTGCAGTTGAAGCCCAGATGATCGACATCGAGAATACTTCAGCAGAAGCAAGAGACTTGAGGATCGTTGTTACCGGCATGTTCGGAACACAGCAGACACACGCACTCTCTGAGGACGTTATCTTCTCGACAGTAGTTGCAGAGTCCAATGTGTTCTTCAATGAAGACAACGAGATCCGCGCGATCAGCACAGACCCGAACCCCAAGTGGACAAAGGGCGAGATCAGATTCAACGAGACAGTCGTTCACACATCTGACAGCGATATCTTCCCTGATCAGTACAGCGCAAGATACGCTGATTTCGTCGGTTCAGGAAGCCTTGAGAAGCCTGAGTTCATTTATCCTCTGTCTTCCAAGCCTTCGAGAAAGGGCCCCGGATTCTTTGCTACATCCACACCTTTTACGATCGATGCAAACGGTGCAGTCAGAGTCGACAGCGTAACATGCCTTTCTTCAGACTGCGTTAATGACAAGTTCGTACCTGACGAGACTCCCGCTCAGGAGATCGAGGCAGTCGCAAACTACATCTCAGACCGCGCAAATCTTGAGAAAGACCTTCAGGATGTGATCGGCTTTACTGAGAAGTATGCAGGCTACATGAAGATCAATCACGAAGATTCCGACTTCGAGGCTTACGTTAACAACAACCTCCCGTTCCAGGTCTTCTATCAGACATTCGTATCCAGATCACTTGACTGGACACAGAAGGGATACCGTGAGATCGGCTTCAGAGAGATCCAGGATATCTTCGCTTCCATGTACTATTTTGCAGGCATGGGCAGGACTGATTTCGTTAAGGAGATGCTCGCAGGCTGGATCGAGAACGTTTACGAAGACGGATATACAAATCACAACTTCTACTGGATCGGCAAGGAGCCCGGCTGGTGGTCAGACGACGGACTCTGGCTATTGCAGGCTCTGGACAGATACCTTGGCCTTACAGGCGATTACGCATTCCTCGATGAGGAGTTCGTCATGGCAGGCACCAAGGAGAAGAAGACTGACGCAGGCGTTAAGAGAAAGCTCAAGGATACGATCAAGGCGATCATCACATACAGCGGTAAGATCTCCGTCGGCAAGCACGGAATCCCGCTTATCGACCGCGCTGACTGGAACGACTGCTTAAGAGTCGATCCCGACTGCATCTCGGGCAAGGACAAGATCGCCAAGTACAGAGAGCAGATCGCAAATGACGGCAAGGCATTCGGCGAAGAGCCCTTTGAGTCCGAGTATTCAGAGTCTGTAATGAACGGCTTCCTTTTGAAGGTTGCCGTAGACTGTGCAGAGACGATGTTTAAGAACATCGGAGATAATGCAGCAGCAGAAGAGATGAAGGCACTGTCTTCCAAGCTCGCTGATACACTTCGCGAGAACTGCTGGAAGGATGACTTCTATGCAAGAGTTCTCTTCAACAGGTCAGACAAGCCTGAGATCAAGTATCTTGGCGCCCAGGGCGACGGACTTGCAGTAGAAGAAGGACACCCCGGTGCATACTTCCTCAACAGCTTCTCATGGTCACTTCTGGCAGGCGTTGCTTCCGAATCAGAGATCTCCACGATGCTTGATTCACTCGACAAGTACTTAAAGACACCTTACGGCTTCAGACTCTGCTCTACAGTTGACTATCCGAAGATCGCTCCGAAGATCGACGTTGCCCTCTACTATCCGGGCGATCGTGAGAACGGCGGCGTATTCAAGCATGCCAACATGATGGCTTGTTCAGCTATGCTCAAGGCTGCCAAGACCGTTGAGGACAAGGAACTCGCTTCAAGACTTGCCGACACGGCTTACTGGATCATCGATAAGATCCTTCCTTATACAACAATGAAGTCACCGTTCGTTACATGCGGTAACCCCAGATGGTGCACACAGTATAACAACAGCGAATCAGGCGAGAATATAGGACCTACACTCTCCGGTACTTCCACATGGCTCCTCTTATCGCTCTTCCAGTGCTTCGGTGTTGAGTTCACGAGCGAAGGTTTGAGAGTTGAGCCGATCCTCAGAAAGACTGAGACAAAGCTCGACGTTAAGGTGTCCATCTCCGGAACGGTTTACGACATCCACATCAACAAGCCCGAAGGTTTCAGCCGTGCCAAGGAAGGCATCAAGGTAAAGCTGGACGGCAGTGACGCAGAAGGAACACTCCTTCCTGTTGCAAACGACGGCAAGACACACGAAGTAGAGATCAATTTCTGACAGCGGATTTAGGAGGAGAAAATGCCCTTTTCGAGCGTATTTTTATCTGAGATCGTAAAGAATTACAACCTCGAGATCGTCTACGATTCAGGCGACATCGAGTCCCGCAGGATATGCGTAGCCGACGTTACGAGACCGGGTCTCCAGCTTGCAGGCTATTACGATCACTTCGGACCTGACAGAATCCAGGTGATCGGCAACATGGAGCACGCATACCTGGATAACCTCTCCCCCGAGGAGAGGGCCAAGTCCGTATCTGCGCTCTTTGAGAAGAATATTCCTGCCCTGATCGTTACCCGCGACCACAAGATCCACAAGGAGATCCTGGATGCGGCAAGGCAGTTCCAGACGCCCGTATTAAGGACTTCACAGGCGACATCAGATTTCTCGTCAGAACTCGTTAAGTACCTCAAGATGGAGCTCGCTCCGCGTGTATCCATGCACGGTGTTCTTGTCGAGGTAAACGGTGAAGGTATCCTTATCCTGGGCGAGTCCGGTGTAGGTAAATCAGAGACTGCACTGGAGATCGTTAAGAGAGGTCACAGACTTATCGCAGACGACCAGATCGAGATCCGCAAGGTATCAGAGACAACGCTTCTGGGCAGAGCACCCGACGTTATCAAGCACCTTATCGAGATCCGCGGCATCGGTATCTTAGACGTTAAGGAACTTTACGGTGTATCCGCTGTTAAGCAGCAGGAGAACATCGACTTCGTCATCAACTTAGAACTCTGGGACGAGAAGAAGACATATGACAGATTAGGACTTAACGAAGAGACGACTGACATCCTCGGTATACAGGTTCCTTCAGTCACGATCCCCGTAGGTCCCGGACGTAACCTTGCGATAATCGTTGAGGCAGCAGCTATCAACTACAGAGTCAAGAAGATGGGCTATAACGCTGCCCAGGATCTCGTATCCAGAGTCTTCCCCGGAAAGTCCATAGATGGCTGATCTCGGAATACAGCAAAACGTCCCGCTTGCGGGATTCTCAACATTCAGGTGCGGCGGTCCTGCCAGGTTCTTTGCTGAGCCTTCTGACGGGATCGAAGTAGCTTGGCTCTTCGACTGGGCACAGGACAAAGATCTCGATGTCTTTGTTCTCGGCAACGGTTCCAACTGCCTCATATCGGATAAGGGTTTTGACGGTCTTGTTATCAGGATCGCGAAAAACATGAGCAGCCTCACTTCAGAAGAATTGGAAGACGGCAGGGTAAAGATCTCAGCCGGTGCGGGTCTCCCTTACGCGAGATTCGGAAGCTACTGCGTTGAGCAGTCACTTACAGGCGCTGAGTTTGCCTGCGGCATTCCGGGTTCAGTCGGAGGCGCGGTATTCATGAACGCAGGCGCCTATGGCGGAGAGACAAAAGACTTCGTTACGAGTGTCAGTTTCTGGGACGGCGAATCAATAAAGAACATAGAAGGCAGCAAGTGCGGATTCGGATACAGAACGAGCCTTTTTGAGAAGCTTAACAGCGAAGGCAAAACTGCTGTCATCCTCGGCATGGAAGCTGTTTTATCCAAGGGAAACAGGGAAGAGATAACAGCTCTCACAGAAGATCTCCGCGCGAGAAGGACTGCGAGCCAGCCTTTGGATGTTCCCTCGGCAGGCTCGACATTTAAAAGACCGGAAGGTTATTTTGCGGCCAAGCTCATTGAAGAAGCGGGACTTAAGGGATTCAAGCTCGATGAGTCCGGCGCACAGGTATCACCGAAGCACGCCGGTTTTGTGGTAAATAACGGAGGCACAGCAAAGGCTTCCGATGTCATGCGGTTAATAGATTATGTGGCTCAAAAGGTTTTCGAGAACTCGGGCGTAAGACTCGAGAAAGAAGTCAGGCTCGTGGGTGAGTTTGGGGGTTAAAAAATGGAGATTTTGTTTCTTACAGGAATGAGCGGCGCGGGAAAGAGTGCCGCTGTCAGGTATTTGGAAGACTGCGGATATTTCTGCATGGACAACGTTCCGCCTTATGTCCTTCCGGACCTTGTAAAGAGCTTCTTCAGAGGCAGGAACGGAGAAGGATTCTCCACACCTAAACTTGCCTTTGTAGTCGACATCAGATCGCAGGAATACTTAGACGGTTTTGATGAGGCGTTAGCTCTCATCGATGAAGAAGTGGGATGCCCTTATAAGGTTATATTCCTTGAAGCATCCGACCAGGTGCTCATAAGCAGATACCAGCAGACGAGAAGAAAGCACCCTCTTGCAGGCAAGAAGGGATCTCTTACAAAGGCTCTTACTGAAGAGAGGAAGATGCTCGAGAACATAAGAGAGATCGCAACGGTCGTAGTCGACACGTCATTCATGACAGATGCCGAGCTCTGCAAAGCGATAGGCGAGATAATAAAGAGCGCTGATAACCAGAGCATTTTAGTCGTTGTTGAATCTTTCGGATTCAAGTACGGGCTTCCTGTCGACTGCGATTACGTGTTTGACGTAAGATTTCTTCCGAACCCTTTCTATCTGCCGCAGCTTAGGAATTTTACGGGTAAGGACGAAGAGATAGCGAGGTATCTCGAAGGATTTGCTGAGACGAACGAGTTTAACTACATGACATCAGAGATACTGTCTTATGTGATCCCTTTTTACGAGAAAGAAGGCAAGGGTTCCGTCCATATCGGAATCGGCTGCACCGGCGGAAGACACAGATCCGTTTATTGTGCCGAGACGATCGCGAAAAAGATGGCCGAGAACGGCATTAAGTGCATAATCTCCCACAGAGACGTGGATAAGGAACCTCACAGATACACCAAGAAGGCGGATGAAACCTGATGGAAGACAGCTTCTCTGTCAGAGTTAAGATCGAGACGGCGACCAAGGCCGTCAGAAAGCCCCCTCAGAGGCAGACTGCGCTCTGCGGACTGCTCTTAAGTGAAGACTGTTTTGGCAAAAACGGTCACGCGGGCGGGATCAAGATCCCGGAAAGATTAAGCGAACTGATAATCCAGCTCTTTGAAGCTGAGAACGTTAAATGCAGCTATTCTAAGGGAAGGCTCATCGTAGGAGACTTAAGCGCAAGCAAGATCCCGGGCCGCTGCAGCGAACTCTTATCAGACATTACGAACGGCAATCTTACGACCGAAGATGCCCGAAGGGTCCTGCGTGGAGCATTCTGGAATTCAGGCTACTGTTCAGATCCTTCCAAGAGTTACCGCATAGAGTTCATCGTTCAGGACAAGAAGAGCGCGGACCTCATATCTTCATGTCTTAATACATTATCTATTAAACATATAAGGTCTGAGCGCGAGAACTCATATGCCGTCTACTTCAAGAACGGCGATGACGTATCTGATTTCCTGGGCTATATCGGGAGCCCTTCTGCGATGATGGAGTTTGAGAATGTCCGGATCGAAAAGGACATCAAGAGCAAGGTCGTAAGGACCATCAACTGCGATGAAGGCAACACCAGGCGTCAGGCCGATGCTGCCGCTGCCAGAAACGAGCTCATAACGAAGGTCATGAAGTCAGGCAAGGCAAACAAATTATCTCCCGAACTCCGCGAAGCAGCCAAGGCCCATATGGAGAACCCGGGAGCGTCGCTCGCTGAACTGGGCGCCATGATGGACCCTCCAATCGGCAAGTCGGGAATGAGGCACCGCTTGGATAAGATCGCGGAGTTTGCAAAAGACCTGTAATCCCTGTCGAACATTTCATCATAAAAACGTCTGCAAAAGAGCCGCTTCATCGTGGTTCTTTTTATTTAGTGCTATAATCCTCAGGCACCTAATAAAGGAGAGAGAAAATGATATACGAAAAGCAATCATATGTTACAGGCAGTATGTGTGACGGCAAACTGCAGCTCTCGGTACTTGCTGCAGATGAGATCGTTGAGAATGCCGTTACCGAATTAATGGGTGATCTCGGTATCGACGGAATAGTCGCCAAGGAAAAATACAAGGCCATGTGGGTTATCGTCAAAAACAACATGTGTTTTATCAGAAGACCCGCATGGCGTGAAAAATTCACGGTTTACTGCTATATCTCGAAGCATTCGACCGTTAAGTTAAATGTAGATACTATTGTAAAAGACGAGGGCGGTGAGATGCTCCTTAAATCAAGGCTCGAACTCGCAGCCATCGACCTCGAGACAGGTAAGATAAGAAAGGCTGAGACCGTAGGTTTTACTGAAGATATGGAAAACCCGGCCGAGACAGAAGGCCTCGAGTTCTCACGTTTCCCCAAAGAAACCGGTGAACTTACAGAATCTGTTATTGTGCGTTCAACGAGTCTGGATTACTGCTATCACACCAACAATATCGAATACGTAAGGTTCGTATTAAACACTTACGGAATCGAGCAGTTTAAGCAGCATGAGCCCAAGCAGGTGGAGATCCATTATGGCAATCAGTCGTTTGAAGGCGAGAAGCTGGATATAAACAAGCTCAGTACCGAAGACGGCGATCTGTTCAACATTACACGTGACGGAAGCCTGATCACTTCATGCAGGATAAATTGGGCGTAAAGGGAGAACTTAATACAGGTTTTCTGCCGCCGATAATCGGACAAAAACCTCAAAAATCCTTTATTTTATGGCGCTTTTTCGAGGTCGTTTGATACTCAAAGTTTGAGATTAGATTACAGCCGTGTTACAATATGCGTTAACTTTTTGAAAAGGGAACAAATTGAGGGGTATTTATGTCGCGCGGTGACCAGTACATCGAGCCGGATAACAGCTATTATAAGCCTTCGAGGGATCATAACGAGGGTACAATGACCCTTGTGGTCATTATCACTCTGCTTTTCGTATGTCTTACGGGTGTGCTTGCCGCGGTATATTTTAAGAAGACCACAGCAAAAGAGACTCTGGCCAACATCGATACCACTGACCAATCAGGTTTTATCTCCGTAGCTTCACCCACGCCCACTCCGATGCTTCCCTTAGCTGACTATCAGAATCCTATTCTTTATCCCGCAACCGCATCTGTTTTTATCGATCCCGAGGCTTCAGTTGTAGCTGAGTGCCAGCCTTCTGCCCGTGGAATCAATGAGACCGTAATGGTGAACGGTTCGGTTTTCGACGGCGATTACAGCAGAGAAGATCAGATATATATGGGAGATCCGCTTTACTACGGATCGATCCCCGGTATTTTCACATACAGAGGAAATAACTTCAGAAACAGCGCTTCCTATGGTTATACGAATATCTACAGAGGCGCTCTTACCCAGAGATGGGAGTTTGACGGAATAGGCACCAAGCTTGCTTCGACCATGAACTTCGAGTGGTCAGGCGTCAGGTGGACGGGCCAGCCGCTGGTCGTTGAATGGCCGGCAGATGTCCGTCAGAACATGAACATGTACGATTCGGCCAAGCAGCAGCAGTCCCTTACTGAGGTTATCGTTGCAGCATTGGACGGCAAGGTATATTTCTTCAATCTGCAGAACGGCGAGCAGACCAGAGACCCGATCGATGTCGGAGTTTCCATCAAGGGAACACCTGCCATTGACCCGAGAGGACTGCCTATCCTTTATGTAGGACAGACCGATAACAACGGCGGTACGGTCTTCGGCATGTACATCTACTCGCTGATGGACGGCTCGCTCCTCTACTACTACGACGGTTCTGATGACGGCGCTTACAGAAGCAACTGGAATGCGTTTGACTCTTCACCGATCATCGACGGCAATTCGGATACTCTTATCTGGCCGTGCGAGAACGGAATAATCTACACATTCAAACTCAATTCATCCTTCACGGGCGGTACCGTTACGGTATCACCTGAAGTTACGGGTTATAAGTATATGTTCAATGACAACGTAGGTTCCCATATGGGCGTCGAGAGTTCGATCGCCGTGTATGGCAACTACGGTTATTTCATGGATAATACGAAGAATCTGTGCTGCCTGGATCTCAATACGCTTGAGATGGTATGGACCAAGGTCTTGGGCGATGATTCCGACGTTACTCCCGTCGTTGATGAGGAAGACGGCATACCCTATGTTTACATCGGTACGGAAGTGGATAACCAGGGCGGAACGGGCGAATACTGCGGTGCCGCTTATATCTATAAGATCAACGGTCTTACCGGCGAAGAGGTATGGCAGAATTCGATGTCCTGCTATACGTTTAACGGCGAGTCTTCTGATTCCGACCAGAGCGGCGGATGCTTCGGAAACATAATCATCGGCAAGGGCAAGATCTCAAATCTCGTTATTTTCTCATTTAGTATGACAAGCGCCCTTGCAAGCGGCAATAAAGTTGTTGCTTATGACAAGGTCTTGGGTACCGTTGTTTGGGAATATAATATGAACATCTATTCGTACAGTTCGCCTGTCGATTTCTACGATTCTGAGGGGAACGCGTATATCGTGATCTGCGATTCGATCGGACAGATCCACATGATAAGCGCGGAAGTCCTTCCCGAGGGACAGGAGAGACGTATTACATATATTCAGACCAGAAAGCACATTGGTCAGTCCAATGAGACTTCTTCGGGTATCTGTATTGAGGCGTCTCCGGTCGTTTACGAGGGAATGCTTGTCGTGGGAACGACTTCCGGAAGCGTATTCGGAGTTGCGATAGAATAAGGAGCAGTAATGGACTTTGAGAAAGCGTACGGAGCTATAACTGTTTTGGAGGTCGAGATCAGGACCTTTGCAAACGAGGGTTATGCGGTGAAGTATGATTTCGGACGCAAGGTTATTTCCTGGCGTGATAATTACATGTGGAACAACAATTTCACGAGATCCATCAATGATGCGAATATGGCACTCATCAAGGAGAAGCTCCCTGAATCAGGCATGCTCGAGTGGATGCACGGTTATAACCTCGGACTGACCGATGAGTACGGCGATAAGACAGCGATTCCGGGTGAATGGAAGATCGAAGTTGAGTTCAAGGATAAGTCACGAATGAAGGCAGGTGCCGAGCAGCATTTCCCGAAGAAGTGGAAGAACCTTAAGAGCTTGATCGAAGCGACAGCAGGCTGCAGTTTTGTTTTGAGATAACGGTCTTTTCCGGGAATGGAAGATCAGGGGTGGCAGGCATCAGGCCTGCTTTATTATTTATAATATAGCCTTTAACCCCTTGTATGTGATAAAATCAAACAGTATGTCCGAAGATATAATTGGACATGCGAAGATAGGAGAGAGATTTTGGATTATCTGGAAGGTTTATTGCTCGGAAAGCTTTGGAGCGATACAGATTATGAGAACCGCAGACACTTCGGTCTGTTCGTTATCTATGGCCTTCTTGTCGATGCCATCATCTTATATCTCTACATCTTAGGTCAGGGCCTTTTGGGATTCGGCAGCATAGGTCCTATCCACATTGCGATCTTCGTATTGCTGTTCCTGGCCAATCCTTTTATCTGTTTCAGATATTATCGAATGCCCTTGTGGGGCAAATGTATTATTCTGATCGTAAAGATTTTCAAATCTTATCTGATCGTCAGCTATACAGTCAGTCTTCTTCTTCCGAAGCTCACGGTTAAGGTTGATGATCTTCAGGATTTTCTCATCGGTTATCTCAACAGCACGCTTGAGACATATACTGAGAAATTCCAGGCAAGTGCAGGTTCTTTCTCAACGGTATTGGGAGTTCTTGCAGGCGGCGTTCACGTCGTTGGTGTCGTATTGCTCCTCGCTCTGGCAGCAATCGTCATCCCGAGCCTTATCTATCTGGCAGTTAAGATCGTCCAGTACGTTTGGGACTGGGTCGTAAACACATTAATTATCAAGAGGTTTTTCCCTCAGAGGAAATAAGGAGGCACAAGGAAGTACTTATGGCTGAGCTTAGAGACAAGATCGATATAACGGTTGAAGAGCTCGAGGAATCCCTCGGCGCCGTAAGACTACCACGCTTTATCGCAGAATCCGAGAGCGCTTTCGTTGCCAGGATCGATGCGATCTGTGATGAGATCTGTTCTGATCCCAACAAGAGAGCGGTATTCGTATCAGGCCCCACTTCTTCCGGAAAGACAACATTCACATTAAGACTTTCCAACACGATCAATGCCAGAGGCCGCAAGGCTTTCCACTTATCTCTTGATGACTACTACAATCTCAAGAGTCTTAAGTGCGATAAGGACGGCAGACCGGATTTTGAGACGATCGATGCTCTCGACGTCGACAGGATCCAGAGAGACATCAAGGCTCTCTTGGAGGGTGAGACAGTTGTTCCCCCGTTCTTCGACTTCATCACGAGAACACCTATGGAAGGCGATCCCAAAAATGCAATCTGCCTGGGTGATGACGGCGTTCTGGTCGTGGAAGGACTTCACGGTCTCTCACCGAGGATCTCGGGTGATTTTTCTTCCGACAAGTGCTCGAAAGTTTTCATCATGCCCTACGGAAATGTTTACTGTGATTACAAGCTGATGGACAGCAACGAGATAAGGCTGCTTCGAAGGATCATCAGGGATTACCGCCACAGAAGCGCACATGCACTTGCCACTATCGATTACTGGCCCATGATCCAGAGATCCGAAGAGAAGTACTATGAGGAATACCTCACTTGTGCCGATTACCATGTCAATTCATTCCTTGCATATGAGAGTCTCATAATAGCGCCTATGGCGATGGGAGACATCAAGGAAGCTCTTGATAAAGCTCTGCACGGTTCCATCGAACCTAGTGTCTTCATGGAGAAGTCACCTTCAGGCAAGGCTTTTGCCGACCTCTCGGCAGCACTCGTAAAGGCTAACAAGCTCATGGGAGATCTGGGTAAGATCCCGGTAATAAGTCCCGATCAGGTACCGGCTGAATCCATTCTTAATGAATTCATCTCGGCACACTGACATCTCGTATAAAGGAGGCAGATAATGCCTATTAGAATAGCTGACAATCTTCCGGCAAGGCACATCCTTGAGCAGGAAAGAATATTCGTTATGGAGGAGAACAGGGCGCTGTCTCAGGACATCCGTCCCATCAAGATAGTTATCCTCAATCTCATGCCCGATAAATCGACTACGGAGACCCAGCTCTTAAGAGCCCTGTCCAATTCTCCGATCCAGGTCGATGTCGAGCTTCTGTTTACCAAGACACATCAATCGAAGAACACTCCGGCTGAGCACCTTTTGAAGTTCTACAAGACCTTCGATGAGGTCTCCGACGAGTTCTTTGACGGCATGATCATTACCGGCGCACCCATCGAGAAGCTTCCTTTTGAGGAAGTCGATTACTGGCCGGAATTAGTGGAGATCATGGAGTGGAGTAAGACTCACGTTTACTCGACACTTCATCTTTGCTGGGGCGCATTTGCAGGTCTTTACTACCATTACGGAATTCCCAAGATCGTTCTCGATAAGAAGGTGTTCGGTGTTTTCGAGCACTCCATGACATGGTCAAGACCCGTAAAGCTCTTCAGGGGCTTTGACGATATCTTCTACGTACCTCATTCACGCTACACGGAAGTCAGGCGCGAAGACGTGGAGAAGAGGAGCGATCTGAGGATCTTATCCGAATCCGAAGAGTGCGGTATCTACGCGATATCGGATCTTCACGGCAGACAGTTCTTCATCACGGGTCACTCGGAGTACGACAAAGACACGCTCGACAAGGAGTACAAGAGAGACTTGAACGCCGGCCTTACCGACGTCGATCTTCCGAAGAATTACTACGTCAATGACGACCCTGCACAGGGACCGCTCTTAAGATGGAGATCTTCTGCGACGCTGATGTATACGAACTGGCTCAACTACTACGTATATCAGGAGACACCGTTCGATATCAGCTCGATCAAGAGCATCCGCAACGAAGACCTGATCCCTAACAGGGACTTGGAGAAGAATGGCTGAGACCTTAAATCTTGACAGTGAACTCATTAGGGGATTTGAACCCAAAAGACCTTCTGACGGACACAAGAACACGTTCGGCCAGGCGCTTATCTGTGCAGGTTCCGAATACATGACCGGTGCCGCAGTTTTGGCATGCGGTGCAGCTCTAAGGTCAGGCGCAGGCCTCGTTAAGGTGTTCTCGGAGGATAAGACCCTTAATGCCGTAAGCTGCAATGAGCCTTGCGCGTTGCTCGAAGCAAGACCTGCATCGACTGCTGAACTTCTAAAAAAAGCAACAGCACTCTGCGATAAGTCTGATGCCGTTCTAATCGGTCCCGGCATTCCCGCTGACTTCAAAGACATGGAAGCCTTGACAGAAGTCTTCTTAAGCAGGGCAAAGAACGTCGTTCTGGACGCAGGCGCGCTTACAGGCAAGCCCGATGTCTTATCAAGGCTGACGGAGAGCTTTAAGTCCAGGGATATCCCTGCCGTTATCACTCCTCACATGGGTGAGTTTGCGAGGATGTTAAGGCTTGAGGCTTCTGAGGTTTCCGTTAACGCAGAAGAACTCGCGCTTAAGTTTGCGATTGAAAACAACGTTGTTGTCGTTCTCAAGAGCGCGAAAACAATCATTGCCACACCTGACGGCAGGCTCTTTGTAAATGACGCTGCGAACAGCGGACTTGCCAAGGGCGGTTCGGGCGATGTCCTGGCAGGACTTCTGACAGGATTACTGGCGCAGGGCATGGAACCCTATAAGGCTGCCTGCGCTGCTGTGTTTATACATTCTAAATCGGGAGAATCCGCTGCTGCCGAACTCGGCGAGAGATACATGCTTCCCGAAGATCTTATAGTTTATCTGCCTGACGGATATTTAGAGGCAGGGTGGAGATGAGTTACTGATATGGAGAACCGTTTAGGTACTGACAGCATTTTTGACCGTTCATGCGTTGAGATCGATCTTGACGCACTGAAGCATAACTTCGAAGAGATCAAGAAGGCGACGACTCCGGGCACAGGGATCCTCGCCGTTGTTAAGGCTGATGCTTACGGCCATGGCGCACTTGAGACTGCAAAGACCCTGATAGATTCGGGCGCAGCAGGCCTATGCCTTGCAACCATCGATGAGGCAGTCGAATTAAGAAAGCACGGAATCGACGTTCCCATGATGACCTTAGGCTTTACCGATCCTTCCAGATTCAAGGATGCGGTCAGATATGAAGTCGAGCAGGCTGTCTATTCCTATGAGATCGCCAAGGCATTGTCCGATGAAGCGGTCAAGGCGGGAAAGACATGCAGGATACACATCAAGCTCGATACCGGCATGGGCAGGATCGGATTTAAGACCGACGGATCTGAGACTGAAGAGATTGTTAAGTCATGCACGCTTCCGGGAATCGAACCTTACGGAGTTTTCTCGCATTTTGCGGTTGCTGATACCGATGACGACGAGTACACGAAGTACCAGTACGGTCAGTTCATGAAGCAGATCGAAGAGCTCGAGGGCAGAGGAATACGCTTTACCAAGAGACATATATGCAATAGTGCCGGGATCTTAAGATTCCCCGAGATGCACTTAGACCTCGTAAGAGCAGGCATTATCCTCTATGGCCTCATGCCGCCCGGATGCCCGAAGCCTGTCGTTGATATTGAGCTTAAGCCTGTCATGAATTGGTATGCGAAGGTCATTCATGTTAAGACCGTTCCTGCAGGAACCTCGGTAAGCTACGGCAGACACTTCACGGCCACGAAGGAGACCGAGGTCACAACTGTCGGGATCGGTTATGCTGACGGACTATCAAGAAGGCTCTCTAACGGCTTCGAACTTATTATCGGAGGCAAGAGGTGCCCCATCATCGGCAATATCTGCATGGATATGTGCATGGTCGATACGACTGATCTTGAGACAAGGCCTAAGATCGGGGATAAGGTAGTGGTTTTCGGAAACACGAGATCGGCAGACGAGCTCGCTGAGCGCCTCGGGACGATCAATTACGAGATAACCTGCGATGTCGGAAAGAGAGTAAGAAGGATATACGTCGGAGGATAATCGTAGCAGAATCCCTATATATATAATAATTCTTGATGAAAAATCACGGGAATTGCGATATAATACTTGCGCTTTATTTACATGAACTAAGGAGAAAGCCAATTAATGAGCACTTTGGTGAATAGCTTTAAGACACCGGAAACAAGGAAGAAGATCCTCTTCACATTCCTTATCGTATCCGTTCTTTGTCTGCTCACGATCGTTCCGATCCCCGGACTTAATCATGGAGCTGCTTCCGCAGCAGTCAATGACTGGGGTGACATGGGTACGGTCATCAACATTCTTTCAGGACATGCTCTTAGTAACGTCTCAATCACAAGTCTCGGTATATATCCGTTCCTCGTAGCATCAATCGTTATGCAGATCGTTGTTATCGCAGTTCCGAAGCTCAGGAACCTCTCGCAGATGGGTGAAGAGGGAACAAAGAAGATCACCAAGCTCACCAGGATCGCTTCGATCGGTGCAAGCGTTCTTTTCGCAGCTCTTTACTGCGTAGGCATGAGAAATGCAGTTACAACACAGATCAATTACTGGCTCGCCATCGTTATCGCAGGTCTGACTGTCGCAGTAGGCAGTGCATTCTGCGGCTGGTGCGTAGAGCTTATCAATAACAAGGGCATCGGCGACGGCCTCACGGTCATCATCGTTGCAAGCATCGTAAGACACATCCCGAGCGGCTTCATAAGCCTGTTCAATAATTCAGATGCAGTCCTCGGAAGGATTCCTGCCATCTGCATTGCAGTCTTCGGATGCGCACTCTTTATCGGCGCCATCTTCCTCGCAATCCTCTTTAATATGGGCGAGAAGAAGATCCGCATCATCTTCTCCAAGAGAACAGTCGGAATGAAGCAGTACGGCATGCAGAATCAGGTCATCCCGCTCAAGGTTACCCAGGCAGGAATCATGCCCGTTATCTACACACTGGTTATCACACTGCTTCCTTCTGCGATCTTTGCAATGGTTGTTCCCGGAACGGATATCGCATGGGTAGAGATGTTCAAGAACTTCTTCACCAACGTATCCTTCATTCCGTTCTTCATCATTTTCGTAGTCTTCTTTGTATATGTATTCTCAATGATGCAGTTCAATCCTATCGATATGTCCAGCCAGATCAGGGAGAACGGGGGATATATCCAGGGCTTAAAGCCCGGCAGACCGACTGCACAGTACCTGTTGAATATGTTCAGCAATCTTAATCTTGCAGATAACGCTTATCTCATTATTGTCTGCGTTATTCCTTTGATCCTTAATTTTATTCCCGGTCTTAGCGGCATATGCTTCGCAGGCATCGGTCTTGTACTTCTTGCAGGCGGATTCATCGAGATGAAGACACTTCTCGATAATGCTCTTAAGGCAGAGGAAGAGAAGGCAAAGGCAGCAGGCAAAGACAAGAAGCGTAAGAATTACAACAAAAAGTAAGGGAGGAACAATTATGAATCTGATCATTCTCGGTGCACCCGGTTCAGGCAAAGGCACATCAGCAACAGTTTTAAGAGAGAAGTTTGATCTTGCTCACATCTCCACGGGCGATCTTTTCAGATACAACATCAAAGAGAACACTCCCCTCGGAATCGAAGCAAAGTCTTTCATCGACAAGGGAGCTCTCGTTCCCGATGACGTTACCATCAGAATGGTGGAAGACCGTCTCTCCAATCCCGACTGCGAGAAGGGCTACATCCTTGACGGCTTCCCCAGAAATATCGCTCAGGCCAAGGCTCTCGATGAGATGCTCGCTGCCAAGGGTTCGAAGATCGATGCAGTCGTTTACGTAATCTGTGACGATGAGACCATCATGGACAGAGTTACAACAAGACGTGTCTGCGAGAAGTGCGGCGCAAGCTTCAATGTTAAGTACATGCCCACTAAGGTTGAAGGCGTCTGCGACGTCTGCGGCGGCAACGTTATCCAGAGATCTGACGATAACCCTGAGACAGTAGCCAAGAGACTTGAGACATACAGAGTTAACACCCAGCCCCTTATCGATTTCTACAATGAGAGAGGGATCATCGTTGAGGGCGACAACAATGTAAGCTCAGAAGCCTGCATCGCTTCCATCGAAGCAGGTCTTAAGAATTTAGGACTCTAATTAGAAAAAGGTATTATAAATGGTAGAAATCCTTACTAATGAAGAATTTGAGAAGATGAAGGCGGCAGGCAAGATCCTGCAGCACGTTTTCAAGGCATGCAGAGACGAGATCAAGCCCGGCATCTCTACCCACGACGTAGATAAGCTCTGCTATGACATCATCAGAAGCTATGATGCCATCCCGTCATTTCTGAATTACGGACAGCCTCCGTTCCCCGGAACGATCTGCGCTTCCGTTAATGATGAAGTCGTTCACGGAATTCCGAGAAAGTCGAGAATTCTCCAGGAAGGTGATATTATCTCTGTTGATGTCGGCGCTATTCTTGACGGATATCAGTCGGATGCATGCAGAACTTACATGGTCGGCGAGGTTGCCCCCGAAGTCAAGGATCTTGTAGAGCGTACCGAGAAGTCCTTCTGGAAGGGTTTGGAGTTTGCCAAGGTCGGCATGAGAACAGGTGACATCGGCCATGCGGTTCAGGAATACTGCGAGAGCTTCGGCTACGGAGTAGTAAGAGAACTTACAGGCCACGGTATCGGAACAACGATGCACCAGGATCCGGACGTTCCCAATTACGGAAGACCCGGTCACGGCTATAAGCTCAAGAAGGGTATGGCTATCTGCATCGAACCGATGATCACATTGGGTACCAGAGAGATCGAGCTTTTAGACGACCGCTGGACTATAGTTACACAGGATGGCAAGCCTGCCAGCCACTACGAGAACACGATTTTAATTACGGATGAAGGTCCGTACCTTACAACTTATGACTATGAGGAGGGTTTTTAATGGCGAAGGAAGATGTTATTGAAGTACTGGGAGTAGTTGATGAAGCATTGCCCAATGCAATGTTCAAGGTAAAGCTCGACAGCGGCCACATCGTGCTCGCTCATTTATCAGGAAAGCTTAGACAGAATTACATCAAGATTCTTCCGGGCGATAAAGTAACAATGGAAATCTCTCCTTATGACCTTTCCCGCGGCAGAATCACCTGGAGAGGCGAGAAGAAGCCTAAGGCATAATTCGTTTTGTCATATTCGGATGCTTTCTTTTTGGAAGGCATCCATTTTAATTTTGCAAAATTGAGGGTAAACATGAGGGCTTAGCCTCAAGTTTAGCCTCATTTTTATTCAAGCAAGCGAAAAATGAGGGCGGATGTGAGGGTATGGCCTCAAAAACACCCTCAAATCCGGCATCAGCAGGAATTTGCTGACAATTAAAACTTTTAGTTGAAAACCATAAGGATTCTGCTATAATAGTTCAGCATGCGCTCAAAAGGCGCCTGTATTTGTTGTGGAAAAATAACAGCAACAGGAGGTTACTTACATGAAAGTACGACCGTCAGTAAAGCCGATGTGCGAGAAGTGCAAGATCATTCGTCGCAACGGCAAGGTTATGGTCATTTGCTCCGACCCTAAGCATAAGCAGAGACAGGGTTAATGCATTTGACGGGTCTTCATATAGTACGGAATTAGCCCCGTACGCACCAGACGAAGACCGCGGGATATAGCTCCTTCCCGCAAAACACATTATTTATATAAGTAATCATACTATTTAACCCCGTACCGAAAGGGCGGCTGCTCCCTAACCCGGAGTTCCTTGACTTACGCGTGTCAAAATAGAGATTAAAAACCATTTTTATCCAATATGGAGGTACACTAAATGGCTCGTATAGCCGGCGTAGATTTACCGAATGATAAGAGAATTGAAATCGCTCTTACGTACATTTACGGAATCGGAAGAACAAGTGCGGATAAGATTATTGCCGATACAGGCATCAATCCCGACACACGCGTCAAGGATTTGACAGAAGATGAGGTTGCGAAGATCCGTGACCAGATCGAGAACAATTACAAGGTCGAGGGTGACCTTAAGAGAGAAGTACAGTCCAACATCAAGAGACTTACTGATATCGGTTGCCTTCGCGGCCGTCGCCACAGACTGGGTCTCCCTGTAAGAGGCCAGCGTACAAAGACTAATGCTCGTACA